>CAZFXH010000263.1:0-4572 GCA_964522905.1 uncultured Anaerolineaceae bacterium | reverse complement strand
GGGCACGGGCAACGCTCGCGCAGGAGCACGTACGGGTAGTAGCCGGTCCCGTGGCCGTCGGCCCAGGGCGGCGAGATCGCATAGTTGCCCACCGGGTGCAGGTCCGTCAGGCTCGTCTGCTCCGTGGTAAGTGTTGGGTTGCTGTCGAGCCAGCCCGGCATCCCGGCTTCGCCCCGGCAATGTGCGCAGGGGCACAGCCAGCGGAGCGGCTCGAACCCGTACGTCGTGGCGTGGCCGTCGGCCCATTCGATCGCAAGCGTCGCGGCGGCGCGGTCCGCGTGGATCTTCACGGCGGTGGTCTGGGGCGTCGCCGGCGCGAACGCGCCGGATGCGTGGGTCGGGGTCGTCACCGCTCGATCGTCGCACACCCCGGACCTTCGGACCAGCGGCGAATTGGCCGGCTCGGGGCTATGCTCGACCCCGTGACCCTCGTGATCGACCGCGTCACCAAGCGGTTCGCGCAGACCCTGGCCCTCGACGAGCTCAGCTTCAGCGTGCCCAAGGGCCGGATCTTCGGCTTCCTGGGTGCCAACGGCGCCGGCAAGACCACGACCATGCGCATCTGCCTTGGCATCCTCCAGCCGGACGCCGGCGAGGTCCGTTGGGAGGGTGTCCGCAGCGTCGAGCTGCCGCGCCGGACCTGGGGCTACCTGCCCGAGGAGCGCGGCCTGTATCCGCGGATGGGCGTGCTCGACCAACTCGTCTACTTCGCCTCGCTCTACGGGGTGCCGCCGGCCGAGGCTCGACGGCAGGCGGTGCACTGGCTGACCCGCTTCCGCATCCCCGAATATGCGGACCGCCGCGCCGAGGAGCTCAGCAAGGGCAACCAGCAGAAGGTGCAGTTCGTCGCCGCGATCCTGCACGGGCCGGATGTCCTGCTCATGGACGAGCCGTTCACCGGGCTCGATCCGGTCAACCTGGCGCTCCTGCGCGAGGCGTTCGTCGAGCTCCGTGACGAGGGCCGGACGATCGTGTTCTCGACACACCAGATGGAGGCGGCGGAGGCGCTCTGCGAGTCGCTCGCCATCGTGGATCGGGGGCGTGTCGTCGCGTCGGGCACGCTCGCCGAGCTGAAACGGACCAGTCGGGCGCGAACCGTGCGCCTGGGCGTCGAGGGCGAGATCCTGCCGACCTGGCTGACGTCGATCGACGGCGTCGCGGCCGTCCGTCCCGCGGCGGGCTTCACGGAGCTGGAACTCACGCCCGGCACGGAACCGCGCGCCGTCCTCGCGTCCGCCCTCGCGCAGGGCGCGCTCGTGACCCACTTCGAGGTCGCGGAGCCGTCGCTGGAGGCCGTCTTCATCGAGTATGTCGGGCATCCTGCTGGCGACGACGCCACGCTCGAAAAGACGCTCGAGACGACACTCGACGAGGACGCTGCCTGATGGCGCGCCGGGACCCTCTACTGCCGAACGCGGCCATCGTCGCTCGGCGCGAGTACCGCGACCGGGTGCGCAGCCCGCTGTTCCTCGTCTCGACCGTCATCCTGATGGGCCTGGCCGTGGCCGTGGCGTTGACGCCGATCGCGATCCGCTATCTCGACCGCCAGCGCGTCGACCGCATCGTGGTGGTGGCCGACGATGACCGGCTTGCCTCGGCGATGATCGCCACTGCGCAAGGGATCATGAACATCGCACCCGCCGGGGCGGACCCCGAGATCTGGACCGCGCCCTTCGCCTTCGAGCGCTCGCCCAACCTCGCGGCCGCACAGGCCGAGCTGTCCCGCCAGCGCATCGACGCCTACCTCCACGTGTACCGACTCGCCGACGGGCGCCTCCAGGTCGACTACCGGACGAGCGGCCCGGTAGACGGGGTCCAGAGCCAGCTGGCCGGCTTCGTGGCCCTGTCGGTCGGCATCATCGACTGGACAAGCTCGTTGCCACCCGGCTCGCAACTTGGGACGTTCCAGACGCCGGTGTTCGATCCGCAGTCGATCAGCGCGCCGATCGAGGGTGGTCAGCCGGTCGACGCCGTGCAGGTCGCGAGCCGGAGCTTTCTCGGCACCGTCTTCGTGATCCTCATGTTCATCACCATCCTCATCTACGGGATGTGGGTCGCCACCGGCGTCGCGACGGAGAAGAGCAGCCGGGTCATGGAGCTGATGATCAGTGCCGCATCGCCGCGGCAACTCGTGCTTGGGAAGGTCGTCGGGATCGGCGGGGCAGGACTCACGCAGTACGTGGCGATCGCGATCCCGGCCGTGCTGGTGCTCGCGTTCCAGGACCAGATCGCCCTGGCCGTGCTGGGCGAGACCGGCGCCGGCCTGCCCATCGGCGGCCTCACGATCAGCCTGCTGCTCGCGTATGGCGCCTTCTTCCTGATGGGATTCACGCTCTTCGCCTTCGTGTACGCGGCGGTCGGGTCCTTCGTGAGCCGCCCTGACGACCTGCAGACCTTGTCGTTGCCGCTCAGCCTCCTCGCGATGGGTGGCTATCTGACGGCCCTCGTCGTGCTGCTGGGAGGTGGCGGGCTCCTGGGGCGCGTGGCGTCGTTCGTGCCGCCATTCAGCCCGTTCGCGATGCTCGCGCGGTTGATGGTGGGCACGGTCCAGCCGTGGGAGGTCGCCGTGTCGGTGGGGATCCTGTTGCTGACGATCACGATCGTGGCGTTGGCGACGGTCCGCATCTACGCCACGGGGGTGCTGCTCTACGGCCAGCGGCCTGGGCTTCGGCGGTTCATCGCTGCCGCACGACACGCGGGGTAGGACCGGTCAGGTTTCCTCGTCGAGCGGGAGCCGGCTGAGCATCGCGAGGACCGGGGCCGTCGCCGAGGTGGCTGCTGGCTCTTCGGGCGCGTCGGCCATCTCGGCGGCGGTGATCGTCCCGGCCGCCGCGGGAATCAGGCGCCAGAGGCGGCTCCGAACGCCCGGCAGGTACGGGCCCTGGCGCTGACGCGCCATCATCCCGGCGAGGCCCTGGGCGACGATCGCCTCGAACAAGGCACGGCCCTCCGTGGCGATCGCCGGCACCGCGACCACCTCATCGCCCGGCCGCAGGATCCGGCGAAGGGCCGCCCTGCGCTTGACGAGCGGCTGGTTCAGCAGCGACACCCCGTCGAGGTGCAGGAGGTCGAAGGCAAGGAAAGCCGTGGCTCGGCCGGGGTCGCCGGAGAGCCGCGCCGCGAGCGCGGCGGCATCTGCCCGGCCGTCGGTATCGACCACGACCAGCTCCCCGTCGAGCACCGCCGAGCGCGCCGCGACTCGAACGGCGGTGCCGGCCAGCTCGGGGAGTGCCGCCGTCCGATCCACGCCATCCACGTCCACGATCCGAACGTCGCCCGATCCCGCGATGTCGGCCGGCCCGATGAAGACCAGGGCCCGAGTCCCGCCCCACCATGGCTCGAAGAGATGCTGGTCGGAATCGAACGGTTCGGGCAACGGCCGGGCCAGCATCGGCCGCAAGTCGGGAGGGTCCGGGAGGCGGTCGGCGGTAGCGTCGAGCGGGAGCGCGAGCTGGTCGGCCATCGTGCGCTCGATGGTAGCCCTCGCGGCCAGCCCGGATCCGCGAGGCAGGCGGCTGCGGCGCAGGTCCCGCCGCCGTGTCGTCGTGGGACGGTCAGGGCGAGGACCGGCGCCGTCGAAGCAAGCGTTTGGGGAGGAGGAGCACGAGGCCAGCGACCCCGGCCAGGAGGGCAAGGAGCGCATAAGCCGTCCCGGCCCCAGCGGCGGAAGCGTCCGCGATGTCCTCGGTCGCGGTGTTCGGTGGCGCGATGGTGCCCGCCGATCGGACGACGACAGTCCCCGTCATCTCCGGGTGCGGCGTGCACAGGTAGCGATACGTCCCGGCCGCCGTGAACCGGACCGAGCCTGACGCGCCCTCGGCGAGCAGCCCGGTGTCGAAGGAGCCGTTCCGCGCCGTCGCGGTGTGCGCCACGCTGTCGCGGTTCGTCCAGGTCACCGTGTCGCCGACCCGGATCTCGACCGTCGGCGGCGAGAACGCGAAGTCCCGGATCGCGACGCCGCGGGTGGCGGCCAAGACAGCTGGTACGGCGAGGCTGAACGCGAGCGCCACGAGGGCCGTGGCCAGGGCAAGGCGGATGGAAGCAGTTCGTCGTGTAGGCATGCCTACACGATAGCGGTATCCTCACCGTCCCATGACCGCCACGAAGCGCCCCGAGACGCTCGCCCGCCAGCGCGCCAACGAGCTCATCCGCGCCTGGGATGGCCGTTCGCGCTCGATCGGTGATCCGCTCGGCAGCCTGCTCGGTCGCGTCAGCACGGTGGACCAGGTCGGGGTGGAAGAGCGGGTCGATGCGCTCAAGCGCCGGTCGATCAAGAAGGCGTCGAAGGTGTGGGCCCTCGATCTCGCGATCCGGATGATGGATCTCACGACCCTCGAGGGGAAGGACACGGCGGGCAAGGTCCGCGCGATGTGCGTCAAGGCGATGCACCCGAAGCCCGGTGATCCGACGATCCCGTCCGTTGCCGCGGTGTGCATCTACCCGGCGCTCATCGCCGAGGCGAAGGACGCGCTCAAGGGCAGCGACGTCAAGGTCGCCAGCGTCGCGACCGGGTTCCCATCGGGCCAGACGTTCCGGGACATCAAGCTCGCGGAGACGCGCGCCGCGGTCGAA
>CAZFXH010000262.1:0-12326 GCA_964522905.1 uncultured Anaerolineaceae bacterium | reverse complement strand
ACCCTCGCCGTCGGGGCGGCGCTCGCGCTGGGCGCCGTGGGCACCGTCTGGGCCGCGGCCACCGTCGCCGAGGTCAACCCGCTGCACCTGTTCTTCGTCGTCGCGCTCCTCCATCGTGCGCTCGTCTGGGAGGAGTACCGGCGGCCGCGCGATCTGATCCTGGGTGCCGTGCTCCTCGGCCTGGCGCTGGGCAACCACCTGCTGATCCTCTTCGTGGGACCGTTCGTCGCGCTCTTCGTCCTCTGGGTCGGGCGCCGGGAGATCGCGGCGAGCCCGCGGATCCTCGCCGCGGCGGTGGCGGCCGGCCTCGTCGCGGCCGGCATCTACCTCTACATCCCGATCGCCGCGTCGCAGGGCCCGCCGCTGCCGTACAACCACCCCGTCACGCCGGAGGCGGTCCTCTGGCTCGTCAGCGGCGCCCAGTTCCGCGGACAGTTCGCGTTCCTCTCGGTGAGCGGCCTGTCCGAGTTCGTGGGCTCACTCGGCACGCTCTGGCAGGTCCTGGCGAGCCGCGCGACACCGGTCGTGCCCGTCCTCGGTGTCGTCGGCCTGGTCCTGCTCGTCCGGCGGCGACCGGGCTTCGGCCTGATGTGCGTCGGCATCCTCGTGATCAACCTCTACATCTGGGCGACGTACCTGCGTCTCGAGCACTACCTGCTCGTCCCCTGGCTCCTCCTGGCGCTCGGGGCGGCGGTCGCGCTCGAGGCGGCCGCCCTGGCGCTCGATGACCTCGCCCGGTCCGGGCCCGGGGCGATCGGGATCGGCTCGCTCGTCGGCGTGGCGGCCGTCGTCGGCGCTGCCGGGCTTGCCGCGACCAACTGGGGAGCCGCCGATCGAAGCGCCGATCGGAGTGCCGACACGTACGTCGAGTCGATCCTGAACGCGCTGCCACCGGATGCGGCGATCCTGTCGGAGTGGGATACCTCGACCCCGCTCTGGCACGCCCGTTTTGTCCTCGATCGCCGTCCCGACGTCCTCGTCGTCGACGACACGAACATCGTCTATGACGGTTGGGGCACCCGCGAGAACCGGATCGCGTCGCTGATCTGTGAACGTCCGGTCTTCATCCTGCGGCTCGCCGACGCCGATCTCGCACCGACGGCTGCCGCCTATCGGCTGGAGGCGTTCATCACGGTCGCGGTGGCCCAGGGCGGACCGTCGGCGGCGGTGAGCCGCCAGGTCTTCAGGGTCGAGCCGCTGGACCTGGCTGCGTGCGGGGGCGTGTCGCTCGTGGATCGCCGCTGACCCTGGGCGCGGGCCACAAGGTCTCACGTCACCTGCGATCTGCCGAGTTTTCATCGATGTGGCGTCCGCGTCATCGGTGTACGGTCGCTACGGTGCACGTTCACCTCGTGCACGAGGTCGAGCACGTCGAACGCCTGTACGGGGGACGAATTTGGACACTGACGCGCAGAACGGCCACGGAGGCGGAGCCTCCAGCGGCGAGGAAGCGCGCGCTCGTGCGGCCGCGCTGGACGCTCAGCGCGCCATCAACGCCGAGCAAGCCTCGGTGGATGGCGACCAGTCGTCGGCAGACGCCGACCAGACCGGAGCGGACAGCGACCAGACGGCATCGATGGCCGATGACGCGAGCTCCGACAGCGACCAGGTCGCATCCGACCGCGACCAGGCGACCGCGGACCGCGACCACGCATCCGAGCGCCACACCAAGGACGACGACGGCGCCTACGACACCTCAAAGGGCGAGCGTGAGGCGACGACCGTCCAACGACTGGGAAACAGGCTCCAGCGCGCGGAGACCTCCGGCGACCGTGACCTGACCGCCACCGACCGGGATCGCATCGCGGAGGCACGCGACAGGGCCGGCCACGACCGGGATGCGCGCGCAGCCGCGCTCGCCAAGGCTGCAGCGGCCGGCGCGGAGGCGTCATTGGAACAGCAGCTCGAAACGGTGCGCGCGCACGCTGCCGCCGATCGGGCGCGAGCGGCCGCGGATCGAGAGCGAGCCGCCCTGGATCGGGCGAGCGCCGCGCGCGAACGGGCCCGCCTGGAGGAGGCCTTGCTGTCGGCCCACCTGGACGAGCTGACAGGCGCATACCGGCGTGAAATGGGTCGGCTGGCGCTGTCTAACGAGATCGACCGGGCGCGCCGGTCGGACGGGCGGTTCGTCCTCGCGTTCGTTGACGTCGACAACCTCAAGGTCGTGAACGACCGCGATGGCCACGCGGCAGGCGATCGCGCCCTGCAGACCGTCGCCCGCGAGATCCGCACCCGGCTCCGCTCGTTCGACCCGATCATCCGGTGGGGCGGCGATGAATTCGTGTGCGGCCTCGGCGGAACGGATGTGGCCGAGGCGGCACGCCGGTTCGATACGATCGGGGCCGCGATCGAGGCCGATGCGCAGGTCGGGATCAGCGTCGGGTTGGCAGCGCTGATCGCGGATGAGACCGGCGACGAGCTGACCGAACGGGCGGACGCGGCCATGCTCAAGGTCAAGGCCAGGCACCACGCCCGGACGTAGCCCCGCCGTCGCCACGCCGCCCGGCGACACGTCCGGGCGGCGGGTCAGCGTCGAGTTGGCGCGCAGTCCTCGCCGGCTCCGCGCGCCGCGTTCCAGAGCCCTCGCCGGGCCGCCTCGAGCCGGTCCAGCCCGGCCATCGCCGATGCCTCGACCTCCCGGCCGACGCGCTCGCGGACGTCCTGGGCGAGACTCCGCGCCCAGCGCCGTCCGAGCCATCCGGCGTGGGCGCCGAGCATCCGCGCGATCAGGTAGCCGGCCAGCAGAGCCGCGACGAGGACGATGAGCGGGATCGGGACCTGACCCAGCACGGGCACGATGACCGAGTCGACGGGGAACTTCACGAGGACCCAAAGCACGACCCAGACGCCCGCGAAGACCAGTGTCAGCGTGGCAAGCGTCTGGAGCAGCCCGATGAACGGCCAGACACGGCTCGAGGGCACGTCCGCCCCACGCGCGGCGATCGCGCGGTCCACGGCCCGAGCGAGGTCCTTGCCGAGCGAGCCCGGCTCCATGCTCGTCGCGAGCATCGCGCGGACGCTCGGTGGCGCATCGCGCAGCGGCGCCTCGACGGCGCCGCTGAGGACCTCGAGCGCGGGCGCGAGCGAGCCGCGCTCCCGCCAGCGGGTCAGGAACGCCCCCGGATCGGCAACCCGCGCCTGTCGCCCCGACCAGCGGTAGATCCGGGAGGTGATCCCGGCGAGCGGTCCCGCCCCCCGCGCACGCGCTCGAGCACGGGTCGCCCCCACGGCCTGGCGCTCGGCCGCCGGCAGGGCAACCACGCGGAGCACCTCGTCGGTGACGCGGTCGCTCGTGGCTCGCCGCGATGTTCCATCCAGGTACGGCTTGGCTCGTGCCGTGTGGTCCACGCCGGCCGCCCGTGCCAGGGCGGTGACCGCGGCCGCGATGGCTGCAACGACGTGCGCGCGAACGACCCGTTTCGCCTCCACGGCGTCGGACAGCCATTCGCGGAGCGGCTCGATCTCCGCGGATCCCCCGCGCGCCGAGGTAGGCAAGACGCGGACCAGGCTCCCCCGGGCGCCACGTCCGGCTTTGAGGGCCAGGTCGCGCTCGAGGTCCTGGCGGACTCGGGCGGCGTCGTCGGCCGAGAGGCGGTCCGTCTTGTTGAGCACCACGACCTGCCGTTCCAGCCGTGGCAGCCACTTCGCGAGGAAGTCGTCGTGGAGGATCGCGTCGTGGTACTTCTCGGGATCGGTGACCCAGACGACGGCGTCGACGCGAGGAAGGATGGCCTCGACACGCTCGCGATGCTCCACCTCCACCGAATCGAGATCGGGCAGGTCCAGGATCGCCACGTTCCCGAGCGCGTCCTGCTGGTGATCCCGGACTTCCTCGTCGGCGATCCCGAGCCAGCCGAGAAGACCACCCAGGTCCGGCCGGCTCGAGCGCGGCACCCAGGCCAGTGGCAGAGCCGTCGTCGGTCGGCGGGCGGAGGCGGTGCTCACCGATGACCCGGCGAGGGCGTTGAGCAGGCTCGACTTACCGACGCCCGTCCCGCCGACCAGGGCGAGGACGTAGGTCTCGGCCGGGAACCCAAGGCGTCCCGCCACATCCCGCGCGACGGCCTGAGCCTCCCCGGTGGGGACGCCGAGCGCCGCAGCGGCTGCGATGGCTTCGTCGAGGCGCCTGAGGCAGGCGCCGATCCCATGATCGTTGAGCGACGGCCCCGCCCAGTCGGGCAGCGCCGTTTCGGACAGGGTCGGAGTCACGGTCGCGGTCGCGGGGAGGGGGCCGGCGACGCTCATCCGGTCGTGGATGCGGTCGCGTCGACCCCCTCGGCCCCGACTGCGGCCGAGGCGTCCGCGTCGTTGCCGGCTCCTTGAAACAAGCCGAGCGCATCCATCGGCACGACCGCCGGCAGCCGGCGAGTCTCCTCCGCCGCCTCGCGCAGATCGGCCGCCAGCGCCTCGAGCTCCTCCGGCGCCGGTGCCAGGGCATCGAACCGCCGCCGCTCCTCGTCGAAGGTCTCGACAAGCGCCGCGTCGAGCCGTTTCCGGGCCCGGGCGACCAACTCGACCATCGCCGCCTCACCGAACAGGGCGCCGAGCAACTTCTGGTTGACGAACGCGGTCGCCGCAGCGACACCGACCTCAGTCCCGGTCAGGCCCGCGGTGTGGATGAAGGTCGCCAGCATCACCCCGACACCGACCGCATTGACGCCGATCGAGGCACCGCGCGCGAGGCGCCGCTTCCCCTCGCCGGTCTCGGCGATGTCCGTGCCGATGGACGCGATCCACTCCTCGAGCCGGGTGCGGAGGCGCTCGTCGAACCCGGCCGACGGACCCCACAGTGTCGGATCCGCGGCGACGGCATCCGCGACCGATCGATTCTCCGACCAGGCCGAGGCCGTCCGCCGAGCCGCTTCCGCAGCGTGGAGCCGGGCTACCGCGACCAGGTCGTCGGTCGTTGCCTCGCGGATCTCGGCGACGGGAGCCCTGGTCGGCCGGAAGACGCTCGCGATCGCGCCGCGGATCGCGCCGATCCCGCGAGAGAAGATCCGGGTGATGTCGTCGGCGCCGACATAATCCTGCCAGTGCCGGAGGGCCTCCTCGCGCAGGAACGTGCCGTGGCTCACCGCGTCGCGGACCGCGGCGAGGCCGCGTTCGTGATGAGTGGCGGCGATCCGGTGGTCGGCCGCCGCGTCGATGGCCTCGTGAGCCGCGTCGTCGGCGATCTGGTCGATGAGCGGGCCCAGCCCCGCCAGAGAACCGGCCAGGGCGCGTGCGGCGAGCCGGAGGCGTGCTTCCCGGTCGGCACGCAGGTGATCGATCCGCGCCGTCACGGGCGCGACGGCCGCGGCGACCAGGGCCTCCTGCGCCGGTTCGACATCACCCTCCGTGACGCCGACGACCTCAAGGGCCGGTTCCGACCCGCCGTCCTTCGTGGCCGTGCCGCCCAGCCCCGCCTCGTCGAACAGGCGGGCGACGTCGTCCAGCACCTCGCGACGGTCGTCGGCCTCGGCGGGCAGGCGGTTCACGACGACGACGAGCGGCAGGCCGCGCTCGCGGACGCGCCCGAGCACCAGCCACGGGACGCGGTCCGCGTAGCGGGTCGCGGTCGTCACGAACAGGCACAGGTCGGCAGCCTCGACCAACTTGTCCGCGAGCTCGCGGTTGGCGTGCTCGACGCTGTCGATGTCGGGGGCGTCGACGAGGGCGAGACCGGGGGCGACCTCCGGATCGGCTTCGATCCGGATGCGTCGTGACTCGATGCCGGCGAGCGTGCCGGACTTGAGCGCCTGGGCATCGTCGGGATGGGCCAGGACGACGGCCGTCCGCGTCGTCGGCCGGAGCACACCCGTCGGGCTGGCCGCGCGGCCGGCGATGGTGTTGAAGAGCGTGCTCTTTCCTGCCCCGGTCGGGCCGAGCAGGAGCACGACCAGCGGCGCGTCGAGGCTGCGGGCGCGCACGCGCACATGACCGGCGAGGTGATCGCGGAGGCGAGACGCGCGTGTCCGGGCCCCGTCCGACCCGGGGCGCATCGCCGTCCGACGGCTGGCGAGCAACTCGAGCCGGTCGACGAGGTCTCTGAGGCTTGCGGCTGCCACCCCCGGAACGGCCGCTTCAACCTGGGCACGGTCATCCACCGTCACAGCGTGGCCCTCCGGCACGGCGCTGGCGCCGCAGAAGGACGAACCGCTCTATCGGTTCTGTTGCAGACCACGCTCATCGCGTCTCCCGGCCGAATGACGTAGGCAGGACTGGACATCCGTCGACAAATCGCCCCCAGAGCCCGGTCCGGTTGAAGGAATGGCCGGCCGGCTCGCTCATACATGGTGAACCGGCGAATCCGCCGGGACCAATGGACAGGGCCCCTCGCGCCCCGGATCAAGAAGGAATACCAACCGATGACAACCCGATCGCTGGATCGCAGGAACCGATCCAACAAGATTACCCTCCCGGTGTCCATCGCGGCCGGCGTGATCCTGGCTGCAGTCGTCGCCTTCACGGCGTTCGGCGGTGGCGGTGGAGCGGAAGATCCCGCCGTCCCGCCGATCGTCAGCCCCAGCCCGTCCTCACCGGTCACACCGGGCCCGACAGCAGTGCCCGCCCCGGATGAGACGCCGGCCCTGACACCGGCCCCGGACGACGACGGCTCCGACGCGATGCCGATCAAGGTCGATCTCGAGAACGCGACCGGCGCGGACGTCCATGTCGACATCGTCGACACCACGGACCTGCTCGTGGACGCGCGGTCCGGAACGCCTGGCGACGGTCAGTCGGTCGAGGGGCTCGTGGCCGAGAACATCGACGCGACGACGCTGAAGCTGACCTGGGTCGATTTCCCGATCGACAACGCCCTGGCCCTCTACGTCGACAGGCATGAAGGCGCCATTCGCTTCCTGCTCGTCCAGCCCGAGCCGACCGGCCCGACCGACGCCGTGGGCTTCGATCGCGAGCTCATCCTGACCTTCTCGGAGCCGATCTCGGCCGAGGCCGTCGTGACGCTCCTCGTGGAAGGCCTCGACACCCCGGGCTGAGCCGCCCGATGCGCGCGCCATGCGCCCGTCACCGAGCCCGTCACCGACCCCCGGTCGGCGGCGGGCTCTTCGTTTACGGCCCGCCGATCCGCGACCTCAGATCGCCCGCATCCGGTTGTTCTTGGGGTCGTGGCTGACCTCGGCGAGCCCGAGGGCTTCGAGCAGGGGCGGCATGTACACACCGAACCGACCGCGAAGACCCTTCTTGAGGCCGTACCAGCCACCGAGCGGGTTGTCGGCCGAGCGCCCCCACGCCTCGACGCTCCCATCGGGCGCCGGCTTCTGCTCGTCCGCGCCGCCGAGCGGCACCCAGTCCCCGGTCTCCTTGAGCATGGCGTGGAGGTCGTCGATCGCGCGGGCGTCGTAGAGGAGGCGCGTCCCGCCGACCTGGCAGACGATGGCCGGCGGCTCGACCGCGTCGTCACGCCACATCTGGTACTCCGAGGTCCCGGGAGGTGTCTTGAGCACCCACGGGTCGTCTTTGGTGCCGCTGCCGCTGTAGTTCGCCATGTCGATCGCCTCCCCCTGACCTGGATCCTCCGGAGCGGAGGTGTCAGGCTATCAGCACGGGCCCGGAAGCGACGCCCCGCTAGCTCGCGCCGACCGGCTCGGGTCGCCCGAGCAGGTAGCCCTGCCCGAGCGCGATCTGGAGCCCGACGAGCGTCGCCATCTCCTCCTCCGTCTCGATGCCCTCGGCGATCAGGCTGCAGCCCACGGACATCGCGAAGTGGCGCATGCCGGCGACGAGCGCCTGTCGGAACGGATCCCCGTCGATGCCCGCCACGAGCGAGCGATCGAGCTTTACGAATTCCGGACGGAGCTCCAGGATGTGACGGAAGTTTGCGAACCCGGCCCCCGCGTCGTCGACGGCGATCTGGACCCCACCGAGGCGGGCGACCGCCGCCCGGAACGCATCGTAGTCGTCGATGGCAGTGTGCTCGGTCACCTCGCACACGATCGGTCGGTCCTGGTCGCGCAGGAGGGCGCGCAAGGCGCCTCCATCGAGTGCAAGGGCCGGCGAGACATTGATGTTGAGCCACTGGCCGGCAGGCAGACCCGCGGCCGCCTGCAGGGCGGCGGCGAGCGTCGCCAGCTCCAGTTCGGGCCCGAGACCCACCGCCGTCGCGGCAGCGAACCGCTCGTCCGGGGGGACCCCGTCGCGAAACCGGGTGAGCGCCTCGTAGCCGACCGTCGTGCGGGTAGCCAGGTCGACGATCGGCTGGAACACCGGGCGGAACCCGCCTCCCTGGATGACCGAGCGGATGTCGGCGCGCGCGCTGCGATACTCCAGCCGGGCGGCCACGCTCGAGCCCAGGAGGGCGCCGGCGAGTCCGGCGAACTCGACGAGCGCAGGCAAGCGCTCGGTCACCGCCAGTTCACCGGACGGTCCGGCCGCCCCGACGGCCAGGATCCCCAGCTGGTCGTCTCCGGAGCGAATCTGGGCATAGCCCAGGACCCCGATCTCGAGGTCCCGGATCAAATGGTTGAGCGGATCCTCGTCGGACGGCTTCCAGGGCTCCACCCACGGGCCTCGGAGTGACCGCTTCCTGAGCGCGCGGCTCCTGGGGAGTGGCACGGAGTGTCGCCTGGGCACAGGTCCGCTGTCGGGGGCCAGGCCGACGGGGGTCGCCCGGCCATCGAGCTCGAAAAGAAGGATCGCCGCCATGTCCAGGCCCGGCAGCCCGAGCACCAGCCTGGCGATGGCTGCGGCGATGGTTTCCACGGTCCCGCCCGTTCGCAGGCGGCCGACGGCAGTGGCGACGACCGCGCGCTCCTGGGCCAGGACCGACGCGTGCGCCTCGCGCTCGTGACCCCGTTCCATCTCGGTGAGCGCGCGCAATCGATCGGTGATATCGAGTCCGATCCCGCCGATGAGCCGCTCGCCCGTGGCGCCGCGCAGCGGGAACTTGTACATGAGCAGCGCGTGCGGCCCGTCGTCCAGGGGCACGACGTGGACGGACTCCAGGGGCACCACCCCTTCGAGGGCGCGCCCATCGTTGTCGCGGATGTCGGCGGCGAGATCGGGCGGCCAGAGGTCATAGTCGGTCCAACCCTGCCAGGCCATGCCGCCGGGGCCACCCGGCAGGCGCGGGACGTGCTCGTTGACGAAGAGGTATCGGCCGTCCTGGTCCTTGATGAAGGCGATGGGCGGCGCGGCGGCCATGAACTCGGCGAAGTGCGCTTCGGCGCTGTCTGTCGTTCGCTGGGCCCGAACCTGGGCGGTGATGTCATGAGCGACGATGACGAAGCCTTCACCGGCGCCCGAGCTGCCGATCGGGGCGGCAGTCAGCCGCAGCTCGAGGGCCGCGCCGGCCGAATCATTCGTGGTCGCCCCACCCGCCCAGCTTTCGCCCCGGTCCAGTGCGGCCTTCACGTGGGTGCCTGCGGCGGAGCGGAGCTCCTTGGTCAGGATCTCGAAGATCGAGGCGCCCATCATGCTCGAGCGGGTCAGCCGGAACAGGCGCTCGGCGGCGCTGTTCCAACCGTTGATCCGGTGGTCGCTGTCCGTCGTCATGACGGCCGCGGGGAGGGCGTCCAGCAGGAGGCCGATGCGCGGGATGACCGGCTGCTCCGCAGGCTCCGCCTGCTCCGCAGACTCCGCTGACTCCGCTGGCTCGCGGGCCCGAACCTTTCGTGGACGCAATTCCGAACCCCCAGGTTGACGACCGCAGGCCACCGATCACGGCCGGTGACCTGTTACGGCTTGTCGGCCCTGGGAGACCTTCAGCACGCTAGGTTGCGAATGCTAACGCGTTTGCGTCAGCGTGGCGTCTCGAAACGCGGCGGGCGCTATCGCCCCGTGCGGCGGTCGCCGCGGTCGCCCTGTCCGGGCTTGGCAGTGGCCTTGGCCTGCTGGCGCTGGTCGGCGGCGAGCGAACGGCCGACGTCGACCTGGTCCGTCGTGAACCGGCCTCGCTCGTCGCGCCGGATGTAGCGCTTGCTGGTGCCCGTGTCGATGAGTTCGCGCTTACCTGCCATGAGGTGCTCTCCCGTGCTGTTGGGCTCCCGCCATCGTCTGACGCGAACCGATACGGCCATTCGACCCGCGCGAGTTCGGGCGTTGCATCGCGCTTGCGGGTCAGGCGGCCTCGGGCGTCCTCGAAGCAAGAAGCAGCGTGGCAAGGTCTCGCGCGGGCAGGGGCCGCGCGAACAGGTATCCCTGGCCCAGCTTGGCGCCCAGCCGAACGAGGCGGTCGAGCTGCTCGTCGGTCTCCACGCCCTCGGCGATGGTCTCGAGATGGAGCGTGTGGCCGATCATGACGATCGAGCGGACCAGGGCCGCCGCCTGGCGCGAGCTACCGAGGTCCGCCACGAATGACCGGTCGATCTTGAGCACGTCGATCGGCAGGCGGGACAGGTAGCTCAGCGACGAGTAGCCGGTACCGAAGTCGTCGATGGCGATCTGCACCCCGAGCGCCTTGAGTCCCTCCAACGCCGCGAGGCTCGCCCCGGCCTCCTCGACCAGGACGCCCTCCGTGATCTCGAGGGTGAGGTCGGCCGGCTCGAGGCCGGAGACCGCGAGCGCCTTCTGGACGTGCTCGATGATCGAGCCGTGGAGCAGCTGGCGCGGCGAGATGTTGACGCTGAGGCGGACGTCGTCCGGGCCGTCGATGGAGGTGCGCCAGCCTTGTACTGTCCGGCAGGCCTCCTCGAGGATCCAGCGACCGAGCGGCACGATGAGGTCGGCGGCCTCGGCCAGCGGGATGAACTGCG
This sequence comes from uncultured Anaerolineaceae bacterium, assembly GCA_964522905.1. Classification (GTDB taxonomy): domain Bacteria; phylum Chloroflexota; class Limnocylindria; order Limnocylindrales; family CSP1-4; genus SPCO01. Next base: position 1,632 of record CAZFXH010000262.1, on the reverse strand, counting down.
AAGGCTCGATGTCGCCCCGGGTCGGATGGTGCCAGCGCGCCAGCGCCTCGACGCCGACGATGCGGCGGGTCACGAGCTCGACGATCGGCTGATACGCGACGTCCAGCTCGCCCTGTTCGATCGCCTGCTTCAGGTCGGCGCGGAGTTGGATCTCGAGTAGGCCGTGGCTCGCCATCGAAGGGTCGTAGACCTGCCAGACGCCCTTGCCGCGATGCTTGGCTGTGTACATCGCCGCATCCGCCTCGCGAAGCACGGCGGCCGCTCCTGATCCGGGATGCCCGAAGGCCACGCCGATGCTGGCGCGGGCGGTGATGCGGTGGCCACCGATCTCGAATGGCGGCACAAACGCCGCGATGATGCGTTCGGCGACGAGGGTCGCTTCCTTCAGCGTCGTCTGCTCGAGGAGGACCGCGAACTCGTCACCGCCCAACCGAGCCGCGGTGTCGCCCGAACGGACCAGCTCCCCGAGCCGGCGCGCGACCTCGATCAGCAGACCGTCGCCGGCCGAGTGACCAAGGCCGTCGTTGATGAGCTTGAAGTCGTCGACATCGAAGAAGAGGACGCCGACATCGTGTTGGTCCCGCCGCTGGAGCGCATGGTCGAGACGATCGGCGAACAACGCACGATTGGCGAGTCCGGTGAGCGAATCGTGGAATGCCTGGTGCCGAAGCTCGTCCTCGAGCCGCCGGCGCTCGGTGATGTCGTGGATCAACGCGCTGTAGTGCTGGGCGCCACGGACCCGCACCGGCCAGATCGTCAGCTCCACGGGGAACGCGCGGCCGGTGCGGTCGGTAGCCGTGACCTCGACCCGCCGGCCGATGAGCGGCCCCGATCCGGTGGCGCTGTATCGCCGCAGGCCGGCTTCGTGAGCCGCGCGCTGCTCCTCGGGGATGATGAGCTCGCTGAGCCGGAGTCCTATCGCCTCGTCGCGCGACCATCCGAATGTCTCGGCCGCGCGCTCATTCCAATCGGTGACAAGCCCTTCGCCGTCGATCGCGACATAGGCGGAGCTCGCCGTGTCGATGATCCTGCGCTGCTGTTCCTCGCTCGCGCGGACCGCTTCCTCCGCTTCGGTCTGCGCCGTCACGTCCATCACGACGCCGTGCGACTCCAACCGGCCATCGGGCCGCCGGTGCAGGGTTGCCTCGTCGCGCACCCAGATCTCACGCCCTTGCCTGTCGCGGATGCGGAACGTCTGGTGCAATGGCGTTCCCGTCATGAAGTGTTCGTTCTCGGCGTTCGCGATCTGCGTGCGGTCGTCGGGGTGGACACGCTCATACCAGAGCTCGGGATCCCTCATCAGCTCGTCGGGTGTGTACGACAGGATCCGTTGCGCCTGCGGACTGACATAGGTGAGCCTGGATCGCGGTGACTCGGCCGTCGCCCGCTCGTCGATGTAGACGACCGCCGGGATGCGCTCGATCAGGCGCCGATGACGCTCCTGTACGGCTGACAGGTCATCCGCCGATTCCTCTGCCGCGCGCACGGCTGCGGAGCGCTCGCGGACCAGCGCGAGCTGTCGCAGGACAGCGACCAAGATGACGCTCCACCCGAGCGGACGAACGAGCAAGTTGTCAGTGTCCGTGGCGGTGGCAACCACGAGGCATCCGACCGCGATCGCAACAGCGGCGG
>CAZFXH010000261.1:0-3478 GCA_964522905.1 uncultured Anaerolineaceae bacterium | reverse complement strand
GACCCTGGGTTCCGGCGGCGATTCGAGGCGGCCGGCGCGGCGCGCGAGGCGGAGCTCACGGCGGCTTTTCGGCGCGCCGGGGTCGATGCCGTCGAGCTCTCGACCGATGAGGACCTGGTCGCGGCGATCGTCCGGATGGCGGCGCGCCGCAAGCGGTCCAAGCGGTAGCCCGTGTCCTTCATCTGGCCACCGCTCCTGCTGCTCCTCCTGGCGGTGCCGGTCGGGGTGTTGCTGTATCGGGCGCGGGAGCGGCGGCGGGCGGAGCGGGTGGCGCGGTTCGGCTGGGGCGGGGTGGCGGGCGCGGGCGGCGGGGCGGGGCAGCCGTCGGCGTCGGCCGGTCGCCCAAAACGCTGGACCCGCCGCATCCCGGCGGTCCTGACCGTCCTGGGCGTCACGATCCTGGTCTTCTCGCTCGCGAGACCCCAGAGCGTCATCGGCGTCCCGCGCCTGGAGGGCACGGTCATCCTCGCGTTCGACGTCTCGGGCAGCATGGCGGCCACCGACGTCGCCCCGACCCGGATGGAGGCCGCCAAGACCGCGGCGCTCGAGTTCATCGAGGCCCAGCCGACATCCGTCCGCATCGGCACCGTGGTCTTCAGCGACTCGGGATTCTCGACCCAGACCCCGACCGCCGACCGCGCCGCGCTCGTGCAGGCGATCCAGCGGCTCGGGCCGGAGCGCGGCACGTCTATCGGCCGCGGCATCCTGGCAGCCCTCCAGGTCATCGAGACCGACACCGATCCATCGAAGACCGACTACTACCAGAACGCGTCCGCCCCGCCGAGACCTGCACCGACCCCGGTCCCGGCGGGCGTCTACGAGCCGGCGATCATCGTGCTCCTGACCGATGGTGAGAACACCGCCGACCCGGGCCCGTTCGAGGCGGCCGAGGCAGCGAAGGACCGGGGCGTGCGCATCCACACGGTCGGGATCGGCAGCCCGGCCGGGACCACGCTCGAAGTCGAAGGGTTCCTCGTCCACACCCAGCTCGACGAGGTGGCGCTCCGCGACATCGCCACCCTCACCGACGGGACGTACCACGCGGCCGCGGATGGGGAGGATCTCGCGTCGATGTACGCGGACGTCGGTAGCCGTCTCGTCGTCCGCTCGGAGCCCTTCGAGCTGACCGCGCTGCTCGCGGCGCTCGGGTTCGCCCTGCTCCTCGTCGGCGGGGTCGCCTCGCTCCGCTGGTTCGGGCGGATGCCATGACGACTCGAAGGCGGCGCGCGCCATGACGTTCCTCTGGCCGACCCTGCTCGTGCTCCTGGCCGCGCTGCCGCTGCTCGTCGTCGTCCGCGTCTGGGCGCTGCGGCGCCGGCGCACCGGCGTCAGGTTCTCGAGCCTGTCGCTCGTTCGCGATGCCGCACCGCGGTCATCGTGGCTGCGTCGCCACCTGCCGTTCGCGCTCTTCGTGCTCGGGCTCGGGAGTCTCGTGCTCGCCATGGCCCGGCCCGCGGCGATCGTCGCGGTGCCGTCCAGCCGGACGACTGTCGTCCTCGCGATCGACGTGTCGCGCAGCATGTGCGCGACCGACATCCCTCCCAATCGGCTCGTCGCCGCGGAGGAGGCGGCCTCGTCGTTCGTCGAGCGCCAGGAGACCGGCACGCAGATCGGCATCGTCGCGTTCGCCGGCTTCGCCGAGATCGTCCAGGTGCCGACGAACGACCAGGAAGTCCTGCTCGACATCATCGCGTCGCTCGCGACCGGGCGCCGCACCGCGATCGGGAGCGCGATCCTCGAATCGATCGATGCCGTCGCCGAGATCGACCCCTCGATCGCGGCGAGCGTCGACGAAGACGATCCGACCGGCCGCGAGCCGCCGAGCGTCCCGGCGGGAGCCTACGCGCCTGCGATCATCGTCCTGCTCACCGACGGCGCCAGCAACACCGGCCCGGACCCGCTCGAAGCGGCCGCGCAGGCGGCCGAGCGCGGGCTTCGGGTCTACACCATCGGCTTCGGGACCCCCGATCCGGAAGGCGGCCGACCCCCGCGTTGCGGGTCGCAGTACGTCGGCAACGAGCCTGGCGACGACGGCTCGAATGTGTTCGAACCGGGGTTCGGCGGTGGCAACTTCGGCGGCGGCAACTTCGGCGGAACGGGCGGTGGGTTCCGCCGCGCGATCGACGAGGAGACCCTCATCGCGGTCGCCGAGGCGACCGGAGGCGAGTACCACCCCGCCGAGAGTGCTCAGCAGCTCAACGAGGTGTTCGCTCAGCTCCCGACGGACCTCATCGTGGCCCACGAGGTCGTCGAGATCAGCGTCGCCTTCACGGCACTCGCGGTCGTCCTGATCGGCCTCGCGATCCTACTGGGGCAGGCCTGGCGGCCGTTGCCCTAGCTGGTCAGGTCAGGACGGCGAAATGCCCGCCGCGGCGTCGGTGAGCTGCTCGTCCGACGCCTTGAAGGCCCGGAACGCCAGGATCCCCAGCGAGATCAGCAGCACGATGCCCATGACGGGCGCGCCGATGCGCTTGAGTTCGGCTGTGTCGACGATCAGGCCGATGACGAACAAGAGCAGGCCCAGGTTCACGCCCCAGAACATCAGATGTCCGATCCACGAGCTGCGCTCGGCCCGGCTCAGCACGATCAGGCTGAGGAGCGCGAGGGCGCCGTTGGTGATGACCCCGAGATAGACCGCGTGGTCGCTGGCGAACAGGATGCTCAACGGGAACGTGCTCGGATCGGCGCCGGGGTTCGCGATGAACGTGAAGACCAGGTACATGAACAGGATGAGTGAGGCGACCAGCCACACGGTGGCGGCTGCGATGTGGCGGATCGGAGCCGCCTCCAGCCAGTTCACCCGCAGGGACTTGGGCCAGATCCGGACCACGAACAGGACGACGGCGATCAACTGGGTCAGCAGGTAGATGCCTCCGCCGGCCTGCGCCGCGCCGATGAGGAGGGCGATCGAGATGATCAGCCCGCCGAGGAACAGCGCGAGGACCTGGACGAGGCCGGCTCGCGGTAGGTCGCGGGTCCCCAGGATGCGCCACTCGATGACGCCGAAGGCGACGAGCACGAGGTAGCCGAACGTCATTGCCGAGGCATGCGCACCGATCGCGTCTCCGGGCAGGGTGGTCCCCATGGCGAATGCGATCTGGAGCAACACGCCGAGGACCGCGCCGTAGCCGAACGAGGTCAGGCCCAGCGTCACAGCCAGCCGGGGCAGTGATCGCTCGCCGACCAGGAACTGGCGCCACAGCCAGATGAGCAGCCCGCCGATGACGCCGAGGAGCGCCGTCCCGGCGATCGCCCGAAAGGCGAGGATGCCCGTGTAGAACGCCAGGACGTACACCGGTACGGCGATCGCGAGGGCCAGCACGAGCCGCCGGTCGGTGGCTCGGAACAGGAGCATGGTCGCCGCGATGATGGTGAGCGTCAGCCAGCCGACGGTGCCCGCGTGCACGTGTGTGAGGAGCTGGTTCCGGTCGAATTCGACGGCGTCCGCGCCGTTGAGGATGCCGATCACGATGGTCAC
>CAZFXH010000260.1:0-2257 GCA_964522905.1 uncultured Anaerolineaceae bacterium | reverse complement strand
ATGGCCTGCGCGGACGCATCCCGACCGTCGATGGCGGCCATTTCGGGCACACGGGCGGGCACCCGACCCTCGACACGGGCGAGGCCGGCGTTGGCCGCACCGAAAGCTCCGACCCCGGGCACAGCTGATCGGTCGGGGCAGGTCGGCGCGGGACCGCGCGGGGCACGGTGCGTGCGGGGCGCGCGGTCGGCGCTGGACCGCGCGGGACGCCGTGCGGGGCGCCGTGCGTGCGGGGTACGCGTTCGGCGCTGGACCGCGCGGGACGCCGTGCGGGGCCGCGCTCGGGCCGATCGGGAATCTGACTCGACGTGCATGTTGTGACCCTATCCGCGAACGAACGGCGCGCACGACACCTTCGATCCCCGTTTGTGCGCGGGATGCACAGCCAAGCGGTCACCGAGGTCGATTCGGTCATCAAGATCGACTCCGGTCGACGTTAGGGTCGTGGGGTGCACGTCGGTAGCCTGGCGAGGTGGCGAAGCCCGCCCCGCGCGGGCGTCTCGCCGGCTCAGGTTCCGCGCGCCGCTATCCTTGCCTGATGCGCATCGCCTTCGCCGCGGACCATGCCGGGGCGGCATTCAAGGACGAGCTGTTTCGACGGCTGGGCGAGGCCGGACTGGGTCACGAATTCGTCGATCTTGGCGGCGACGGCTCCGACCCGCTCGACGACTACCCGGACTTCGCCCAGCGGCTCGGCCGCGCCATCCAGGACGGCGAGGCCGATCGCGGCATCCTCATCTGCGGCTCCGGTGTGGGTGCGAGCGTTGCCGCGAACAAGATGCGTGGCATCCGCTCGGCGGTCTGCCACGACACATATTCCGCGCACCAGGGCGTCGAGCATGACGACATGAACGTGCTGACGCTTGGCTCGCGAGTCATCGGACCGGAGCCGGCCTACGAGTGCGCCATCGCGTTCCTGGCGGCGACGTTCAGCGGCGAGCCGCGCCATCGACGGCGACTCGACAAGGTCCTGGCCATCGAGGCCGCCGGCGACTGACTCCGCGCCCGGTTCCGTGACCGGCGGGGCGTCGTACCATGGACGACCCCAGCCCGCCCAAGCTCGCTCGGAGGCCACGATGACCGATCCCACGTCGACCTCCGTCCGTCCCCCGGCCCTCGCCCTGGGCGACGCCGCCGACGCCTACGAAGCGATCGTCGAGCAGGCCCGGGCCGACGAATGGGCCACCCGGCTCTTCGATCGCGACGTCACGTTGTGGTCGGACGACCCTGACGTCCAGAAGTCGATCGCGCAGCGTCTCGGCTGGCTCGATGCGCCGGTGGACTTCGCCGACAACGTCCCGGCCCTCGAAGGCTTCGGCGACGGCATCGTCGAGGCCGGCTTCACGACGGTGGTCGTGGCCGGGATGGGTGGCAGCAGCCTCGCGCCGGACGTGCTCCACCGCACGTTCGGGTCCCAGGAGAGCTACCTGGACCTGCGCATCCTCGATTCGACGGATCCCGCGGCCGTGGCGGCCGTCTTCGATGACCTCGACCCCCTCAAGACGCTCGTCATCATCGCCAGCAAGTCCGGCACGACGACCGAGCCGAACGCGTTCCTCGCGTACTTCTGGGACATCGCCCACCAGGCGCTCGACAAGGTCGGGCACCGCGTGTACGAGAAGCCGGGCGATCTCATGGCCCTGATCACTGATCCGGGCAAGAGCTTCGAGGCGATCCCCCATCACGACGACTTCCGGGAGGTATTCCTGAACCCGGCGGACATCGGCGGCCGCTACAGCGCACTCACGTACGTCGGGCTCGTCCCGGGCTCGCTCATCGGCCTCGCCCTCGACGCCCTGCTGGCGTCCGCGTTGGCCATGCATGGAGCCTGCCACGAGCCCGACCCGGCCCTGAACCCGGGCGTGTCGCTCGGGCTCGCCATGGGCACGCTCGCCAAGGCCGGGCGCGACAAGCTGACCTTCCTCGCGGACGATGAGATCGCATCGTTCGGGGCCTGGGCCGAGCAGCTGATCGCGGAGAGCACCGGCAAGCACGGGGTCGGGATCGTGCCGGTGGACCTCGAGCCGCTCGGGGCGCCGGACACGTACGGACCTGACCGCGCGTTCGTCCGGATGTCGCTCGCCGATGGCACGGGCGGGGGGCGCGACGCGCTGGCGGAGCAGCTCGAGGGCGCGGGCCACCCCGTCATCCGGATCGAGCTGACCGACCCGATCGACCTGGGTGGCGAGTTCGTGCGCTGGGAGGTCGCGACGGCGATCGCCGGGGCCGTGCTCGGCATCGACCCGTTCGATCAGCC
>CAZFXH010000259.1:0-9472 GCA_964522905.1 uncultured Anaerolineaceae bacterium | reverse complement strand
GCCGCGGTCCAGGCGGCCCACCCGGACGTCGAGATCCACTGCGCGGCGCTCGATCGCGGCCTCAACGAGAAGGGCTACATCATGCCGGGGCTCGGTGACGCCGGCGATCGCCAATTCGGGACCGGGCACAGCGACTGAACCTGGGAACCCTGGCGCGAGGTGACGACCGCCGGCATATCGCCGGGCCGCGCGCCTTGGGTATGACCGGGGTCGAGATGGACGAACCCGGCACGCCGCGAACCTGAGCCCACATCCTCGGAAAGATTCGGGGTTGACACAGCCTGTGGTCGGTGTACAGTACCAATAGGTTATATAACCAAGCAGTGATAGGCGATGCAGCAACCTGACCCACTCAGTCTCACGTTCGCCGCCCTGGCCGACCCGACTCGGCGGGCGATCCTGGCCCGTCTCGCCCAGGGCGAGGCGACCGTCAAGGACCTGTCCGCACCGTTCGAGATGAGCCAGCCCGCCATCTCCAAGCACCTGCGCGTGCTGGAGCGGGCGGGCCTCATCGAACAGAGCCGGCACGCACAGTGGCGACCGCGTCGACTGCGCGCCGGGCCGTTGCGAGACATCGCCGACTGGGTGAACCAGTACAAGCGGCACTGGGAGGAGAGCTTCGAACGGTTGGATGCCTACCTTCGCGATCTACAGGACGAGCAGCACCAAGGAGCAGACGATGAACGCGACACGGATCGACCGCGGTAGCACCGCGACCACCACGATCTACTCGGAAGACGCGGACCTCGTGTTCGAGCGCACGTTCGACGCGCCGCGCGAGCAGGTCTGGAAGGCACTCACGGATCCCGAGCTCGTCCCGCGCTGGTGGGGCCAGCACGGCACCACGACCACCGTGGTCGAGATGGACGTCCGGCCGGGCGGCAAGTGGCGCTACATCAACAGCGCCCCCGATCGCGACGACGTGGTCTTCTACGGCGAGTACCTCGAGGTGACGCCACCCACGAGCTACAAGTGGACCTTCATGTTCGACGTCGAGGGCGTCGGTCCGATGGGCGGACCGGAGACCCACACCCTCGAGGAGGTCGATGGCAAGACAAAGCTGATGTCCATCGGCCACATGGGTTCGGCCGAGGAGATCGAGGGCGCCCTGGCGACCGGCATGGTCGGCGGCGCGATCGAGACCTGGGACCGCCTCGAGGCCCTGCTGGCCGAGGGCTGACGCACACGGCGAGCCGGGCGCTCAGACAAGGGGGTGCCCGGCTCCAGGTCCCGGCCGTCCGCCCCTGAGCGGCCGAACCGGGCCCTGTGCCTCAGGGGCGCTTGATCGTGAGCTTGTCGCCGACCTTGGAGAACCGCAGGTCCAGCTCGTACTCGACTCGCTGGAGCTGGCCGCTCTGCCCGACGCGGGCTCGTGCCTTGAGCCACCACTCGCCCCGCCGTGGCTGTCCCTTGTCGTCGATCACGAGCTCCAGCTTCGTGTCGTCGACCTTCTCCTCCTTGACGAGGCCCGGCAGCGTGGTCGGGTGGATCAGGACGGCCTTCGGGATCGACACCTTGTGGTATTCGGCGCCGTTGATCCTCGTCGGACCAAGGTACGTGACGTCCTCCACGGTCGCCACGGACTTGAACGGCACGTAGCTGTCGGCCGCATCGAAGCCCTTGATCGCTTTCCACGAGCCGCCGTCCGTCCGGATGTAGCCCTTGCCCTTCACGCCACGGACCTCGACCCGGATCTTGCCGATCCCGTAGTCCTTGGTCAGGTCGTACGTCCATGAGGCGGCGAAGTCGGGGCCCGAGACATCCATCCGACCCGCGACCGGCAGGGTGTCGGCCGACATCGCGGTCTTGCCCTCGTATGTGACCTGATAGCTCAGCTTCTTGCCCGCGACTGACTTCACGAAGGCGGCGATGGCGAGGTCGTAGGCCTTCGGCTTCCGGCTGGGCTGGGTCGTGGCCGCGACCGGGCCGAGGGTCGAGCCGGGTGCCACCGATCCCGCAGGGTCGATCGGTGGCATGCCCGTGGGCGTCAGGGCAGATAGGTCCCTGCTGCAGGATGCGAGGATCATGGCCGCGGCCAGCGTGGCGACCGCGATCCCCCACGCGCGGCGGTGACGGTCACCCGAGGCACCCTGGCGGACGGTGGCGAAGCGGCGATGCCGTCGATGCAACGGGCCAGTCTCCAGCAGACGTTCCGGAGAGGTTGCTCCCCTCTGACGTCGTGCACCGTACCAGCCCGCCAGCGCTGAGAGACATCCCGCTCCTCACGGACCGTGGCGTTCGCGCACCACCAGGACACCCTCTCGCGACCCCTGCGCGGTATCCTCGCCGCGTGACCGCCACTGCCGAGCGCGCGACGCCCCGGACCGGCCGGCCGCGCGCGAAGGGTCGCGCCGGTGCCGAGACCCCGGTGCTCGTCCGCCAGCTGCGCAACGGCATCGAGGAGAGCGTCCACCGCGGCGACATCGTCGAATCGGATGTCACCGGCCGGCTCATCCGTCAGCTCGGGGATCCCGACCGCCTGGTGACCCTCCGCTCGACCGTCAAGCCGTTCGGCGTAGTGGCCCTGATCGAGGCGGGCGGCATCGAGGCGTTCGATCTCGAGCCCGCCGAGCTCGCGATCATGGCCAGCTCGCACAGCGGCGAGGACTTCCACGTCCGGACGATCCAGGGTGCGTTCCGGCGGGCCGGCGTCAGCCAGGCGATGCTGGCCTGTGGGAACGAGGGCATGCCGCTCGACCCATTGACCGCGGCGCGCCTGGCGCGGGACGGGGAGAAGGCGAGCCCGATCCGTCACATGTGCTCGGGCCAGCACGCGGTGACCCTGCTGCTCTCACGGCTCAAGGGCTGGGACCTGGAGACCTACTGGCAGCCGCAGCACCCGGCGCAGGCTGCCTACAGAAGTGCGGTCGCCCGGGCATACAGCACGACCCCGGAGCGGTTGCGCACCGCGATCGACGGCTGCGGTGTCGAGACCTACGCCTTCCCACTGCGGCAGGTGGCGCAGGCCTACGCGCTGCTGGCGGACCCGAGCGCGGTGCCGGCCAAGGATCCGCGCCGCGCGCTGGCGCCAGCGCTGACGCAGGTTCGGGACGCGATGCTGGCCAATCCGGAGATGATCGGTGGCCGCCACGACCGCCTCGACACCTCGCTGATGAAGGCCGCCGAAGGCCGTGTCATCAGCAAGGCCGGGATGGAGGCCCTGCGCGGCATGGCGATCCTGCCCGGTCAACGCGTCGGGAGCAACGGAACGGCCGCGTCCGGCATGGCCGTCAAGATCGAGGATGGCGATGGTTACGACCGCGGGACCTGGGCCGCATCCGTCGAGGCTCTCCGCCAGGCCGGAGTGCTCGACGGCCAGGCGTTGCGCGTCCTCGCCCGATATCACAAGCCGACCATCCTGGACCCGCACGGGCGGGTCGGCGCGGAGGCGATCGTCGAATTCGAACTCGCGCCGGTGGGTGAGCTCACCGGCTGAGCCGGCACGGCGCGCGGCGGCGTGCCAGCCGTCCGAGCCGATCGAGGCAGAAGGAACCCGACGATGACCCCCGACAGCGATCCCTACCGAACGCTCGGTCTCACGCGGGACGCTACCCTCGACGAGGTGCGCCGGGCCTATCGCCGCCTGGCCAAGGCGAACCACCCGGATGCGGCCGGTGAAGTTGCGCTGCCGCGCTTCCTGGCGATCCAGGCCGCGTACGACACGATCGCCGGCCCCGATGCGGGAACACGCCGGCCGGGCGCCGCTCGACCCGCCGGTCCCGGTCGACCCTGGGATCCCGATCGCGACCGTACCGAGGCGACCTACCGGGCCTATGGCGGCCGCTCGCGGCGGGCGCGCACGAGCAGTGCGTCGGGGTCGGCCCGCGGCCCGGCGGGGGCCCGACCGGCCGGGGCGCGGCCGTCAGCGGATGGCGCGCCGAGTCCGCGCCCGCCGCGGCCCGAGCGACCGCCGAACAAGGCGACACTCGGCTCGACGTCCTACGACGGCGCCGACGCCGAGCCGTTCGAGCCGGACTGGGGCGGAGCTTCCTGGTACGGGACGACGTCGGGCACGTACTGGACGCTCAATCCCAAGGAGTACGCCGATCCGCGCAAGCACGGACCGGAGTACCAGGCACGGGCCCGACGGGATCTGAGAGGCTGGGACGAGGCTGATGACGTCGACCCGGACGGACCGGCTTCATCGGCAGAGTCCGCGGCCGTCCACACCGGGCCGGAGCCCGCGACGATGCCCGGTGACGCGTCCGATCGCTCGACGGATCCCGGAGCCGACGGCCCGCGGCCGGCCACGCATACGACCTCGTCATGGTGGGAAGCCACGGTCGGTCATGCGCCCCGGCCGGAGGGCTCCGCGTCCGCACGTCCTGCCTCCGCGACCAGCCACGACAGCGCCTCGAGTGCCCCTCCATCTGCCAACCTTGCGTCCGATCTCACGACGGAGCGTGCCCTCGAGGTCGTCCGGTCGTGGCTGGACGACGATCGCCCCGGCGCGATCGGTCGGATCGCCCGCGCGATCGTGGGCTGGGCTCCCATCGCTCTCGGGATCGGCTGGCTGGGCGGCGAGATCTCCGGCTGCGGCCGCTTCGCCGCCGGCTGCGACGACGCTGTGGTCTTGGGTGCCTGGCTGGTGCAGCTCGCGCTCCTGGTCACGCTCCTCGTCGTGGGGCGCCTCGCCCGGATCGCATCGGTCGCGACGTTGGCGACCCTGGCTGCCGCCATCCCGGCTGCACTGCTGCTCTCGGCCACGGGGAACCCCGATGACGCCGCGGCGGGCCGGGTCGCCCTGGGCGGCCTGCTTGTCATCGCGTGGGTCGTGGGGATCGTGTTCGGCACCGTCCGCGAGCTGCGCGGGACCACTCTGCGCGGACCCGGGCCACCGGGGATCGGCGGGCCCGGCCGTCCCGTATCCTGAGGACATGCCCCGTCGACACGACCAGCGTGACCTGTCCGCCGCGGCCCAGGAGTACCTGCTCGCGCTTCGGGTGACCGCGGGCGCGGGTGGCGGGACCCGCGCGACCGCGGCGCAGATCGCGCGCCACCTCGGCGTGACCACGCAGGCCGCCAGCGAGATGTTCCGCCGGCTCGTCGCCGACGGGCTCGTGGATCACGCGGACGACCGGGAGCTGCGGCTGACCTCGGCCGGGCGCGCCGTCGCGGATGCGATCTTTCGCCGACACGCGCTCCTGGAATGGCTGCTGACGAGCGTCATCGGTCTCGGCTGGGCGGAATCGGACGATGAGGCGATGCGTCTGCAGGGCGCGATCTCCCCGCGGGTCGAGGCGCGTCTCGACGAGCTGCTGGGACACCCCGAGACCTGTCCGCACGGGAACCCCATCGATGCGGCGATCGCCAAACGGCGCCCCCAGGGCGTTCGGCTGTCCGAGATCGAGGCCGGTGCGCGCGCGACCGTCTATCGAATCACTGAGGAAGCCGAGGAAGACGCTGGACTGCTCTCGTACCTGGAGGCTCGCGCCCTCAAGCCGGGAGCGCCGATCACGATCCTGGCCCGCTCCGAATCGCTCGATTCGCTGACGCTCGACGGCCCGCTCGGGCGGGCGACGCTCGGCCTCCGGCCCGCGGCGCTCGTGCGGGTACTCCCGGGCGACGCCGACCCGGGCCTCTTCCACCGAATTCCGGCAGGCGTGGCGCCCACCCGCTGAGGCGCGTCGCCGCTGCTACGATCGGTCGATGCCCGACTCGACCACACGCGTCCGCATCGCCCCGAGCCCGACCGGCCCGCTCCACATCGGCACGGCCCGCACGGCCCTGTTCAACTACCTCCACGCCCGTCATGTCGGCGGCACGTTCATCCTGCGCCTCGAAGATACCGACGTCGTCCGCAGCACCATCGAGTTCGAGCAGGACATCCTCGACGGATTGCACTGGCTGGGACTGGGCTGGGACGAGGGTCCCGAGGTGGCCGGTGAGCCGGCGCGCGGCCCCCACGCGCCGTATCGCCAGATGGAGCGCCTCCCGAGCTACGCTGCGGCCGCCCAGCGCCTCCTCGCCGACGACCTCGCTTACCCCTGCTACTGCACGCCCGAGGAGCTCGACGCGGACCGCAAGGCGCAGGAGGCGGCCAAGCAGCCGCCCCGCTACGTGGGTCGCTGCGCGGCACTGACCCCCGACGAGCGCCGCGCCCGAGAGGCCGAGGGTCGGCGTGGTGCGCTCCGCTTCCGGGTCGGGGAGGGCGTGGCCGGTTTCGACGACGTCGTGCGTGATCATGTGGAGTTCGATGTCAGCAACATCGGCGGCGACTTCGTGATCGTTCGAGCCGACGGTTCGCCGCTCTACCACTTCGCGGTCGTCGTCGACGATGCGACGATGGAGATCACCGACGTCATCCGCGGTGAGGACCACATCTCGAACACGCCCAAGCACATCCTGCTGTTCCGTGCCCTCGGCTACGACGTGCCGCGCTTCGCGCACCTGCCGCTGATCCTCAACGCGGACCGCACGAAGATGAGCAAGCGCAAGAGCCAGACGGCGATCGATGCCTACATCAACGAGGGCTTCATCCCGGAGGCGTTCGTCAACTATCTGGCCTTGCTCGGCTGGGCGACGGGCACCGAGGAAGAGGTCCTGTCGCTCGACGAGATCGTCGAGCGGTTCGACATCGCCGAGGTGCACAAGGGCGGCGCGGTGTTCGACCGCGAGCGGCTGGAGTGGCTCAACGGCCAGTGGATCCGGCGGCTGTCCCCGGACGACCTGATCGACCGGGTCCGGCCCTTCGTCCAGAAGGAGCTCGACGCTGGGCGGATCGAGTGGATGCCGACGGACGAGGAGCTGCGCGCGCTGCTGCCGGTGATCCAGGAACGGCTGCCGACGCTGGGTGCCATCGGCGACCTCGTCGGGTTCCTGTGGGTGCATGAGCTCGACCTGGATCGCGCGATGCTGGTGCCGAAACGCTGGGACGTGGCGACCACGATCGAGGGCCTGGGCGCCGCGCGCGACACCATCGAAGCGGTGGGCGACGTCGCCTTCGAGGCGGACGAGCTCGAGCCGCCGTTGCGCGCCCTGGCTGAGGCTCGCGGCTGGAAGGCGGGCGACCTGTTCATGGCGATCCGTGTCGCGGTCACGGGCCGCACCGCGACGCCCCCGCTGTTCGACACGCTCGTCGCACTCGGTCGCGAACGGACGCTCGCGCGGCTGGACCGCGCGCTCGCCGCCCTCGCCGAGGGCGAGGCTTGACCCTCCACGGGCGTACCCGGACGGCTCGCTGCGCGACCTCTACTTCAACCTGTGGACACTCCGCCTCGATGACGATGGCCGCTGCGTCGAGTTCGTCGAGTACTTCATGGAGCTCCCGGAGCGGCTGAAACCATCCCGTTGAACGGCATCTAACGTCGCGTTAACACGGGCGCGTATGCTCAGCGGTGGATGGCACGCACGATCCTGGTGGTCGAGGATGAACCGACGCTGCGCGAGACACTGGTCGAAGCGCTCGAGTCGGACGGATTCCGGGTCGTCGCCGCGGCCGACGGGCGCGAGGCATTGACGCGATTCCGGGGGGAGCGCCCAGACCTCGTCCTGCTCGATCTCATGCTTCCTGAGCTCTCCGGGATCGAGGTCATGCGGGTCATCCGGGCCGAGTCCGGGGTTCCGATCGTCATGCTGACGGCGAAGGATTCGGAGCTCGACAAGGTCGTCGGGCTGGAGCTCGGCGCCGACGACTACGTCACGAAGCCGTTCTCGCTGCGCGAGCTGACGGCCCGGATCCGTGCGCTGTTCCGTCGTTCGGAGGCGGCCGTCGCGGTCGGGACGCCGCCGACGATCGTCGACCTCGGTCGCGTGCAGGCGGATCTCGGCGGCCACCGACTCCTGCGCGACGGGGTGACGCTGCCGATCAAGCCCAAGGCCTTCGAGCTGCTCGCCTTTCTTCTCCGCAATCCAGGCCAGGTCTTCACCCGCGACCAGTTGCTTGAGAAGGTGTGGGGCTACGACTACGCCGGCGAGACCCGGACCGTGGATGTGCATGTGCACTGGCTGCGCAGCCAGATCGAGGAGGACCCCGGCAACCCGGCGTTCATCCACACCGTCCGTGGCGTGGGGTACGTGTTTCGGCGACCGTCTTGAGCAGCCGAGCCAGCACGCAACGTTGACCCGGCGCTGACCCGGCGTTGACACGTCCCATGCACGGTACGGCCATGCCGATCATGACCCGCCGGCCCGAGGCCACGGACCCCCCGGCGATACACCTCGCTCACGTCCAGCGCCGAGGCGGCAGCGCGGTCGGCAGCACCACACCGCCATCCCGGGACCTCCTCCCCGACGGTGGCGTCCTCGCTCCCGCTCCGGTGCCAGCGCCCGCTCGGGCGCTGGCGCTGGACGCTCTTCGACTCCTCCGCCGGCTGCGCGACCCCGCTCGCCGATCCGACCTCTGGGCGCAGCCATCGTTCCGTCGCGAGATCGAGCTTGTACGCGCCCACCTCGACCCGTTGCGTACTCGAAGGGCCCTCGCGGCCTCCTACGGTCGCGAGGCGTTCCACCACAGACTGGACGACGGCGATCGAGACGATCCGGGTGCCGTCCGGGTTGCCTACGCCCTGCGCTGGCTGGAGCTCGGGGACGGCGATGTCGCCGCGATCTGGCCCACGGCCCCAGAGTCCGCGGCCAGTTGACCGTCCAGCCACGACCAGCGACGGGCGGACCCCCTATCGCCAGGATCTTGCAGGTCGCGACCCCTGACCATCGGGTCATCGTCACACAACGGGGCCGCACGGAACATTGACCTGGCGCTCACCACGCGTTGACATATCGCCGCCACAGTCGAGGCATGCAGAGTTTGATGCACCAGCCCGCAACCACGGATCGCCCGGGACTGCTTACGATCCCCGTCCAGCGAGCGCGACCAGCATCGACTGATGATGCGACCCGCAAGCCAGTCGTGCCCGGTGTGATCCTGCTGTACATCCTCGCGGCGGCCACCATCGAAGGCGTCCTGTTGTTCGTGGTACTCCGATAACCTAGCCAGGCGACGGCCGGCACGGGCTGCCTCAGGCCGCCGCGTGGCCCGGCCGCCTCATCGCCGGAGGACCGCCGCCGCCCGGGGTCTCGGCCGCTATCCTTACGCGGCCATGCGACTGTCCCACCTCTTCTTCGCCACGCTCCGCGACGATCCGGTCGAGGCAGAGATGCCGTCCCACCGGCTCCTGTTGCGCGCCGGCTATGTCCGCCAGCTCGGTTCGGGCATCTACTCGCTCCTGCCGCTCGGCAAGAGGGTCAGCGACCGGGTCGAACAGATCATCCGCGAAGAGCAGGATCGGATCGGCGGCCAGGAGATGGAGATGCCCGTCATCCACCCGGCAGACATCTGGCGAGCGAGCGGCCGCTACGACGCGATCGGGCCGGAGATGGGCCGATTCAAGGATCGCAACGGCCGGGACATGGTTCTCGCGATGACCCACGAGGAGGTCGTCGGGATCCTCCTCGCGGACATCGTCAAGTCCTATCGCCAGCTCCCGATGCAGGTCTATCACTTCCAGACGAAGTGGCGCGACGAGCCGCGCGC
>CAZFXH010000258.1:0-2936 GCA_964522905.1 uncultured Anaerolineaceae bacterium | reverse complement strand
GACCGGGACCGAGGCGAGCGACGCCGTCACCGCCGAGGCAGATGACGTTCCCGCCGAGCGCTCGGTCGTCGTCGAGCCGTGGCCCGAGGGTCCGGCCGAGGCCGTCCTGGAGACGGTCGACACCCCCGAGGCAACCGACGCTGCGGGAGCCGATGAGGCCCCAGCCGAGGGGCAGGCCGAGGGTTGGGCCACGACCGACGATCAGCCCGCCAGCGACGACGCCGGCACCGATGGATCCCAGACGGATGCCACGACCGATGACCCTCGCATCGACGCCCTGGGCCTGACGCCCGACTTCGACGCCGCCGAGGCCGAGGCCGCCGTCTTCACGCCCGAGGATGCCCCCGCAGAGGAAGAGATCGCCGTCATCGGCGACGACGCCCTGGCCGCCCGCCTTGCGGGGCTGGTGCCGGATGAGAACCACGCGGAGGCGATCACCACGCGCGTCGTCGTCACCGGACTCGTCAGCGTCGCGAGCATCGCCGGCTTCAAGCGCCAGCTGTCCCGGGTCGCCGGAGTCCAGTCGGTCGGCGTTTCGTCCGGCCCCGACGGCGAGTTCCTCTTCTCGGTCACCCACGACGCCGGCATCGTTCTTCGGGACGCCGTCACCACCCTCCCCGGGTTCGGGGCCCGCGTGTCCGCCGAGGCCGATGGCGCACTGACCGTCACCGCTCGCGATCCAGAAACCGAAGGCTGATCGTGGCTCGACCAAGCGTCGCCGTCTCGCTGCCGCCCGAGGAGTCCGTCCCGGTAACGGCCGAGCTCCGGGAGGCCGGCTTCACCGTCGTGACGGTCAGCCACCCCGATGAGCTCGAGGCGTTCCTGGCCGGCAAGCGCGACGTCGCGGTCGCGATCCTCGACGGCGAGACCGACTTCGATCGATCGCTCGAGTTCTACGGGCTCCTGCGCGAGGGTGGTCGGGCGATCCCGGCGTTGATGGTCGTCTCTCCCCGAGCGCTCGACAAGCTGGCCTCGGGCGGCAGCGGAAGCGTCGAGGACGAGTACTTCACGCGCCCCTATTCCGCCGAGTCCCTGCGCTGGCGGGTCGAGGCGATGTGCATCCGGAGCCAGACCGTTGACGACGGCTCCGGCCCGGTCCTGCAGAGTGGCCCGATAGAGGCCGACGGCTGGGTGCATCCGGCCACGGTCATCGCGGTCTTCAATCCGAAGGGCGGCGTCGGCAAGACGACGGTCGCCACGAACCTCGCCTCGGCGCTCCAGATCCGCAAGGGCCAGAGCGTCCTCCTGATCGACGCCGACACCGTGACCGGGCACGTCACCACGTCCCTGGGCATGAACGAGGTCCGGACGGTCGTCGACAGCATCCGCGACGAGCCCGATGGCGGCGCGGTCGAAAGCCTCGGGGAACTGGCCGCTGCGCACTCGTCCGGCATGCGCGTCGTGTCGCTGACGTCTTCCCCGCTCAACAACGAGCTCCTCGAGCCGGCTCGCGTGGCCCAGATGATCAACGCCGCGCGGCGTGGCTTCGACTACATCATCGTCGATCTCCATCCCTCGTACGGCCCGCTCAACCAGGCCGTATTCGAGGTCGCCGACCGCATCCTCGTGCCGGTCACACCGGACGTCCCGGCCATCCGGGCCGCCGTCCAGCTGGCGGACCTCGCGACCGAGCTCGGGCTCCGGGAGCGCCTCGCCCTCGTCATCAATCGAGCCAACAGCGGCGTGTCGGTCGCCGACATGGAGCGGACCGTCGGGATGCCGTCGCTCGCCCTGCTGCGCTCCGGTGGCCTGCTCTTCGTCCGTGCCGCGAACGAGGGCCGGACGGTCATCGAGATGTTCCCGCGCGAGAAGATCAGCGAGGACTTCGATGCCCTCGCGGACCGGATCATGGGCACCCCCGAGTCGGCCCCCATTCCGAAGCCCGCGTTCGGGCTGTTCAACCGCCAGAAGGTCGCCGTCCGAGCCTAGCGCTCCGGTCCTTCCGCTCGACCTGACGGGTCGTGGCCTCGGCCGCGACCTGTTTGCTGTTTCTGGACGCTCGCACCGGTTCCCCGCGAGCGAGGCAACGCGTCTTCGTGCACCCCATGCTCCTATCGGCGAACGAACGTTCATTAGAGCCCTTCCAGGCCCCGATCGTGCGCCGGGCGCCCCGCCCCGAGGTCCAGACAGCGCCTCGCCCGTCGTTGCGAGCATGGTGTGCACGCGCCCGGACTGGAGGTGCCCATCGTCATGGCCAAGTTCAACCGAATGCGCCGCCGAGCGCCGCGCCGACACTGGGTCATGGCTTGTCCGAAAGCGCCTCGGAAAGTTGGACCAGCGACTCGATGACGGTGGCCGCGACGGGCGGGTCGTTTCGGCCCGCCTGGATCCAAGCCCACGGGCCGCGGCGGATGAACACCGCCACCATGCCAGCCCGCGCGGCAGGCCCGACATCGTTGTCGAGCCGATCCCCGACGTACGCGACCTCTCCTGGCGGCAGATCGAGCTCGGCCAGGATTCGCGCAAAGAACGCCGGATCTGGCTTGGCCACGCCCCAGGTCGCGGACGAAGCCACGAGCTCGATAGGCACGGGAGCATCGCGGAAGATCGCCTCCGCCCAGCTCGGCTGGTTTCCGACGACCCCCAGTCGATAGCCGGCCGTGGCAAGCGCCGCGAGGCAGGGCATCGCGTCGGGGTACAAGTCATCGGCTCGGACGGTGTCGCGGAGCTCACCGGCAGCGGGATCGGCCAGCACAGCGGGCATATCGAGACCCGGCCGGAAAAGGTCGAAGACCTCGGCATGGTCGCCACCACGGGCAATGACGGCACCGAGCCCGGCGAGGAATGTCAGTCGGGGGATGCCCAGGTAGTCCGCCCAGGCCGACCAGGCACGCGTCTCGTCAACTAGGGTCTCCCCGACGTCGAAGACGACCGCGCGGACCGTCAACGAGACCTGTCGTGCCAGCTCGTACCGCCCAGCGGCATGCCCGGAAGTG
>CAZFXH010000257.1:0-3212 GCA_964522905.1 uncultured Anaerolineaceae bacterium | reverse complement strand
GCACGTGGACGATGTTCGCCGGCGGCGACATCCTCCTCGACCGCGGCGTCTACCAGACGATCCGGGTCAGAGGCAAGGGCGTCGACTTCCCGTTCGACGGCGGGACCGCCGAGATCACCGGACACACCTGTTGTTCGGCGTTCGGCTGGCGGCAGCCGGTGACCAGACGGACGGGCAACGGGGGGGCCATGCGCGCGCTCATCAAGGGCGCGGACATCGCGATCGCCAACTTCGAGAATCCGGCCCCGAACCGCGTGCGCTGGCACACGAGCGGCACGGTCTTCTCGGCCGATCCCGGGATCATCGATGGCCTGGTCAACGCCGGCATCGACTATGTCTCGCTCGCCAACAACCACATCGGCGACGCCGGCGACGCCGGGATCCTCCAGACCATCGACAACCTCGAGGAGCGCGGGCTCGCCTACTCGGGCGCGGGCAAGGATGCGGAGGCGGCGCGGAAGCCCGCGATGCTCGAGGCCGGGGGCATGACGGTCGCCGTTCTGGGCTACGACGCGATCGCCTCGTACTATTCCGCGGGCAAGAACGATCCCGGCAGTTCCAAGCTCACCCTGAGTCGTGCGCGCAACGACATCAAGCGGGCGCGCAAGGCAGGCGCAGACGTCGTCATCGTCTTCCCGCACTGGGGCACCGAGTACGACTCGACGCCGTTCGCTCGCCAGCAGCAGCTTGCCCGCGACATCATCGACGCCGGCGCGGACATGATCATCGGCAACCACGCGCACTATGCCGCCGCGATGGAGGTCCACGGAGGCAAGCCGATCTGGTACGCGCTCGGCAATTTCATCTTCGACCAGACCTGGTCAGAGCCCACCATGGAGGGCATCACGCTCGAGTTGACGTTCCACGGCAAGGAGCTCGTGCAGGCGCGCATGCGGCCGCACATCATCCTGGACAAGGCCCAGCCGAACTTCCTGGACCCTGCGGGGGACGGCCGCGTCGTGATGGGCCAGATCTACGACGCGTCGAAGGGGATCCTGCCCTGGTAGCAGGCGCAGCGCCGCACCCTCGGTTACGGGCGGTCAGCCCAGGCCTGCGAACAGGTCGCTCTCGGGACGCTCGGTCTCGACCGTCGACTCGCGCAGGATAAAGGCCTCCCTGGCCCAGGCCTCGCGCCACCCGTCGAGCCCGAAGAGCATGAACGTGGAATCCGCGGCGATCTGGGTCACGTGCTCCTGGATCGCGGCCCACTTTCGTTCGAGCGGCTGGCCGGAGATGTCGATCCAGGTCGTGATCGCCTCGTCGGGCACGAGCATCCTCGCCATGTAGGCCTCGAACTCCGCGAGCTGCTCCGGCGTCGCGTCCTCCGGCGGGGCCCAGAAGCTGGGTTTGCCGAGTGCCTGGAGCCGGTCGCGCATCGCATTGCGCGTGGACGCAGGGATCGCCTGTTCGTACAACTTGGCCGGTGTCCAAAGGGCGAGGCCGCCGCCGGCCGCCGCGGGGCCCGTGCCCCCATGCTCGGGGCTGAGCTGTTCCGGGTACCAGGCCGCGTCGCCGGCCCGGGCGAAGGCCCGGATCGTGACGTCATGGCTCCGGATATGGTCGGGATGGCCATATCCCCCGAAGTCGTTGTAGGTCGTGACGACGTCGGGCTGGTAGCGGCGGATGAACCAGACGAGACGACCGGCGGCCTCGTCGAGGTCCGCCTGCCAGAACGATCGCGGGTCGACGTTGCCGGGTCGACCCATCATGTCGGAGTCGTGGTAGCCGAGGTTCTGCCACTCGGTCACCCCAAGATGGACCATCGCGCGTTCCAGCTCGACCGCGCGCAGCTCGCCGAGGCGCCGGTGGTTATCGGGGGTGTCGAGGTCCGGGACCACGATCTCGCCCATCTCGCCGCGGGTGCACGTGATGAGCACAACGCGCTTTCCTTCAGCCACGGCCTTGGCCATCGTCCCCCCGGTCCCGATCGTCTCGTCGTCTGGATGGGCATGGACGGTCATCAGGGTCGGGATATGGGGCACGGCGTCGGGATGGTCGGTCATGGCGCGATGCTAGCGCCACTCCGCCGACCGGTCCCGTCGACAGGATGAATAACCCATTGGGGGCATGCCCGTGCAGGACTTGCACGCGTGCACCGGTGCGACGTCACAACGCCACCTTTGGAGCGGGACCTCCGGATGGACCGC
The DNA here is from genome assembly GCA_964522905.1 of uncultured Anaerolineaceae bacterium. Classification (GTDB taxonomy): domain Bacteria; phylum Chloroflexota; class Limnocylindria; order Limnocylindrales; family CSP1-4; genus SPCO01. The sequence goes on along the minus strand of CAZFXH010000257.1, from coordinate 1,065 downwards.
TGGTCCGCGCGGCGGGCCCAGGATGGCAACGTGATCCACGACGCCGGTCGACGCCTGCTCTTCGCCTTCCAGCGATCTGGATCGGAACCCGCCGATCCAGTCGTCTTCCTGGATCTGTCTCGTCGGCACCCGCTGGTCGACTTCGTCGCATATGCCGAGGATTGCGTGCTGTCAGGCCGGGTACGGCTCTCCGCCGATCGCATGACGGACCTGCTCAACCAGCACGAAGAGGTCAACCTCGTGGACGTCATGGTCCAGCGGCTCCGGGACACCGGTACCCTCGAGGCGACCGAGGTGCTGGTTCGCCGCGAGGAGATCCTGTTCGTCCACGCGGCGGGTCCACGTGGCGAAGCCGCGCGCCGCCGCCGGACGCTGCTGCATCCGCTGGCGATGCAGCTGGGCCCCTATCAGGTCCGCGGCTACCTGCACACGCTGCCAGGCTCGCCGCCCCTCGTCTCCATCCGCAGTCGGGAGCCGATGGTGCCGCTGACCGACGCCTGGATCGAATATGACGATGGGTCGCTCCTCCATCGACATAACGTCGGGGCGATCGTCGTCAACCGCGACCATATCGACTGGATCGCGCCGGCACGTGACGGCGAGATGGAGACACGGGATCCGTTCGGCCGAAGCTGCGAGGGGCCCCTCGCCGAAGGCCAGCTCGGCTAGCCGACCTCGCGCTCCCGGGGCTCCTGACGCTCAGGATCCGGCGCTACCATCGGGACCATGTCCGATGCTCCGCCGCCCGTCGGAGGCCCGCTGGCCAGCCTCCGCGTCATCGACCTCTCGACGGTCCTTGCCGGGCCGTACGCGACGATGCTCCTGGCGGACCTCGGGGCGGATGTCGTCAAGGTCGAGCCGCCTGACGGGGACGCGACCCGCGGCTGGGGGCCGCCGTGGGTCGGCGATCCGTCGGCCGGGACACGGACCGCGGCCTACTTCCTCGCGGTCAACCGCAACAAGCGCTCGATCCGGCTCGACCTGCGCCACCCAGCCGGCGCCGCCATCCTGCACCGGTTGCTCGCCGACGCGGACGTCCTGGTCGAGAACTTCCGGCCGGGCTCC
>CAZFXH010000256.1:0-12390 GCA_964522905.1 uncultured Anaerolineaceae bacterium | reverse complement strand
CGCATCCCCATCGGAACGCTGGCCGCCGCGATCCACGCGTTCCCGTCGACCTCGCGCATCTTCGACGGCCTGTACGCGGACGCGATGCGCGAGCTGGAGCGCCCGGGGAGCATCGTCAAGGAATGACGTCGGGTCGAGTGGTGGACGCCACTCGACCCGGGTGCTGTCAGGGTTCGATCTGGATGGACTCCACCATCGCCTGCAGCTCCGCTCGACGCTGGGCTGAGGTTCCGGGATAGTCCATGGACTGGATCACGACTCGGGTACCAGCGACGTCGAGGATCCAGAGATGCCATTGGTGGTTGGGGCCCTGGGCGTAGATGCCCGGCTCCCAGGGACGGAATTCCCTGCATGTGGAAAGGTCTGCCGGTAGACGCAGGTCGATGTATTTCCCGGAGTAGCCATCGAGACTCACGTCGACGGGATCCGAGGCGTCGAGGACCGGGTGGTTGGCGATCGCGTTCGCGAGTCCGTCGACGGTGCTTCCCGTGTCGATCAGGTCCACCGTCGTGCATGGGTTGCGCGGCACGTTGCCGCCGCCGCCGATGCCAAGGGCCGCTCCACCGGGGGCGGCGTTCTCGTCGATCCAGACGGCGTCTGGGACGACCCCGGACCACCCGCTTGGAACGTCGATCAGGAGGCGAATCGACTCGTCCGTGACCAGGCAAGGCGGCGCGGTGCACGGCACGAACGCGTACGTGCCCGGCGTCAGATCGCCCTCAGGGAGCGCCACCGGCGATGCGCTCGGAGCGGGCGAGAGCGTTGGTGTCGGCGTCGCGCTCGGGCCGGGCCCTCCGACACCTCCGGCTCTCGGAAAAAGGGAGAAGCCGACGATGGCAACGACCACCACGGCCGCAGCCGCGATGCCGAGTTTGGCGAAGCTGTTCATTGCCCTGTACCTCCGCGCCGGCCACCAGGCACGGCGTTGGGGGGTCGCGGGGAGCTGGTCGAGCACGGCGTCCAGAACGCGGTCCGGGAGCGCGGTCGAACCATCCTCCAACCACGACCGAACGATGCGGGTGACGTCGCGATCGGTGCTCATCGGGCAACCTCCTGCGGCGCCGGCCTGGCGTCGGCCTCGAGGGCCGCGCGCAGGCCTCGCATCGCGTGATGTAGGCGGGATCGGACCGTCCCGGCGGGAACGCCGAGAACCTCGGCGACCTCGTCGAGCGGCAGGTCGAGGTAGTGATGGAGCACCACTACCGCACGATGGTCGATGGAAAGTCGCCGGAAGCCGCGCTCGAGCTGGTCGCGATCGACGACCAAGCTCATTTCGTCCCCGACCTTCGGCTCATTGGCCGGAAGGAGGCGGACGTTGGGCGCCCAGCGGCGCGTCCGGCGTCCCTCGGTGTAGCAGGCGCGCACGAGGAGCCGGTACGACCAGGCGTCAAAGCGCGCCGGGTCGCGGAGCTGCGGAAGGTCCCGCCAGATGGCAAGCAGCGCCTGCTGCGTCGCGTCCTCGGCGAGGTCGGTGTCGCGCAGGATCCTGTGCGCCACCGCGTGGAGTCGGTCGCCCGCGGCAACGGCGAGGCTCGCGAATGCCTCTTCGTCCCCGCGTTGCGCCCGTCCGATCAGATCGGGATCCACAGTCACTTCCACCGTTGGCCGTCCGGTCGGTGCCGGACGTTCATACGGTATGGGTGGGATCGGCGTCAGGGCGACTCAATCTTTGAAGCCCGTGCGCGATTCGCTCACCAGACTCCGCTACACCTCGAAGACGACCTCGCCGTCGATCAGGACCATCGTGGGGCGCGCGGTCGACAGCGGGCCGCCGGGCGTGACGGGCTCGTCGATCGCCGCGGCCGGGATGACCACGACCTCGGCGCGCTGGCCGACGGTCAGCCGGCCGCGGTCTGTTTCACGCGCGGAGACGGCCGGGTCGATGCACGCGGCCCGCAGAGCGCGGTCCAGGGTCAAGGATTCGCCCTCGGCGTAGATCGCGGTGCCCGCCGGCCAGCGCGGGTCCTCGCGGCGCACCGCGAGGGCGAGGCCCGGCCAGGGATCGTACGACTCAACGGGCGCGTCCGTCCCGAACGCCATCACCGCGCCCGTGTCGGCGATCGACTTCCACGTGTAGGCCGTCGACTCGGCGCGATCGCCCCACAGCTTCCGCGCGGACGCGGCGTCGCTGCCGAGGTGCACCGGCTGGACGCTGGCCGCGATGCCGGCTGCCGCAAACCGGCCGCGGTCGTCCGGGTGGAGCATCTGGACGTGCTCGATGCGGGGCATCAGGGGCGCCGCCTTCGCGCCCGGCGTCAGGACGTCGAGTGCCGCACGGACCGCGGCGTCCCCGATCGCGTGAATCTGCGTCGCGATGCCGCCGGCCGATGCGCGCGCCACCAGCTCCGCCAGCTGGTCGGGCTCGGTCATCCAGACGCCACGGCGACGCTCGGGCGGGAGTGGCCGGTCCGGCTCGGGCTCGATATCTGCCAGGAGCGCCGCGGTCCGCGACCCGAGGGAGCCGTCGGCGAAGCATTTCTGCCAGCCGACCTTCGCGCGGCCGGCCGGGTCGGCACCGAGCGCCGTGCCGCTTCGGATCCCACGCTCGATGGCCGCCGCCAGGGCGTCGTCGCGCAGGCACGCGTGCACACGCAAGGGCAGCCGCCCCGACTCCGCGAGGCGCGCGTACGCCGGGAAGGAATACCGGAGGTCCGGGTCGGGGGCGACGCCACCCGGATCGTGGCAGGCGACCACGCCGAGCGACACGAGCTCCTGCCCGACCTCGACGATCGCGGCCGCGAGGTCGTCCGGGCTGGGCGGCGGAACGTGGATCGTGACGAGCCGGGTCGCGGACTCGTACAGCACGCCCTCCGGGGTCCCGTCGGGAGCGCGACGCACCACCCCACCGGGCGGGTCGTCGGCGCCGAAGCCACCGGTGGCGAGGGCCGCATGGCTGGCCCACAGGGCGTGATGGTCATGAGCCCACAGCGCGGCGCGACGGCCAGGTGCGACGGCCTCGAGCTGATCGGCGGTCGGCCAGCCACCCCATCGATCGCTGTCCCAGCCATGGCCTTCCAGCCAGGCGTCGGGCGCGAGGCCATCATGGGCGGCACGCAGCCGGACCAGCCCTTCGTCGAGCGTCGCAGCATCCGTCAGGTCGACCTGGCGCTTCGCGATCGCGGCCTGCGCGAGGTGCAGGTGCGCGTCGGTCAGCCCGGGGATCGCGACCTGGTCGGGTTCCAGGCGGATGCGCTGCGTGAACGGGTCCGCTCGGGTCTCGAGGAAGACCTCGGAGCCGGCGAACGCGATGCGGCCGTCGCGGATGCCGATCGCCTCGACCCAGCCGAAGCCCTTGTCGCCCGACAAGGTCGCGATGCGGCCGGTGATCAACGTCTCGAGGAGCATGGCCGGTCAGCCTAGCGGCTCGGGCGACTCCACAGGCGCGGGTTCCGACCGGACCGGGTCGCTGAGCAGCCCGGAGAGGGCCTCGCGCGACAGCCCGGCGCCCAGGCCGAGCGCCAGCGCGACCCGCGCCTTGATCGCGCAAAGGGCCCCGACCGGGAGCGCACCCGCGCGGACCCAGGTGCCGCCACCACCGGGGAATGCGTACGCGGTCGAGACGGCTCCGGCCGGGCAACGCGATGCGAGTGCGACGACCACGCCCGCGGCCATCGCCCGTTCCGCGGCGGCCAGCAGGTCGGGCGCGGTATTCCCTGCCCCGGTGGCGGCCACGACGATCGCGTCGGCTCCGGCGCTCACCGCGGCATCCAGCAGCGACCCGTCCGAGCCGATGCCGGCGGTCAGCAGGTGAACCCGGGCGCCGCTCACCGGCACAGGGGCGAGCTGGCGACGCGGCTCGCGAGGCCGCTCCACCACGACCCTGCCGTCCCCCACGCGCCCAAGCGTCCCGCCGTTGGGCGACCCGAATGCCGCGAAGGCCGTGGTGTGCAACTTCGTGACGTCGTCGGCCGGCTCGAGCGTGCCGGCCAGCGTCACGACGACGCCCGCCTCCCGCAACTCGGGCGACACGGCGGCCACGACGGCATCGCGCAGATTTGCCGGCCCGTCGAAACCCTCCTCGTGCGGGGCACGCATCGCGCCGGTCACGACGACGGGCTTCGCCGAGCGGAGCACGAGATCCCACGCGAAGCTCGTCTCCTCGATCGTGTCGGTGCCCTGGACGACGACGACGCCATCGATCGAGGGGTCGTCCAGCGCTTCCTGGAGCACCCGCCCGATCTCGAGCACGTCCTCGAACGTGAAGTGGCTGGCGGGCGTCAGCCCGTGGTCCATCGGGACGATGTCCGCGAGCGCCTCGAGTCCCGGGGTCCGGGCCAGGATCGCCGCCCCGTCGAGCGCGGGCACGTTGCCACCAGCTACGGGGTCGAAGCCCATGCTGATCGTCCCGCCCGTGAACACCATCGCGACTCGGGGCATGGTGGCTCGGGCGTCAGTCGCGGTCGGCCGGATCGGAAGGAGCCGACGGCGCCGACGAGTCCGCCGGACCGAGCATGATCTCGACCGTCGGGTCCTGCTGCGCCGCGGGGTCCGTCCCGCTCATCGCGACCGGGTCGACCCGCGACGGGAGCTTGCTCTGCGGCGCATTCGCGTCCTCGCGCCACTTCGGGCGGTCGGCGCCGAGGGCGGCCGCGAGCGGGTCCTCGAAATGCGGGTCGGCGCTCGCGCCGGCGATGCCCAGGTTCGGGTCCCGCAGGAACACGCTGGCGATGCCAGCCAACAGGACACTCACGCCAAGCACGAGCATCACGGTACCCGTCCCGATCAGGTCGGAGATCGGGCCCACGATGATGATCGGCAGGAAGCTCGATACCGACACGAGCATGAAGAGCACCCCGTACACCCGGCCGCGTACGTCCTCCGGGAGGTCCTCCTGAAGTTGCGTCTGCGACGGGATGGCCACGGCGCCGTAGGCGATCCCGGCCACGAAGGCGATGAAGACCACGATGGCCAGGAGCGAGGTCAGCGCCGACAGGTCGAGCAGGGTGCTGGCGTCGTCCGCGCTCTGAAGGAGGCGGCTGATAGGCCCCGCGATCGACAGCAACGCCAGCATCACGCCCAGCGTGATGAGCCCACCCTCGATGACCCGGCGGCGAGGCAGGTACTTGCCATAGGAATTGAGCAGCAGGATTCCCATCACGATGCCGCCACCAAGCGGCAGGACGATGACCGCGAAGTCCTTTGGCTGAAGGCCAAGCGCCGTCTCCGCGAAGTCGGGCCCCAGCACTCCGAGCACGCCCACGAGCGACGCGGTGATCCCGAGGTAGATCAGCGACCAGCCGATCGACCGGTTGTAGCGGATGAAGCTCAGCCCTTCCTTGAGCTGAGCGATGGTCGATCGGATCGCTTCCCGCGTCTCGCCTACCGGGTGCGGCCCCGTATCGGTCGGGGCGAGTGGCGGTGGCGGCGACCCCGGCAGGGTGAAACAGAAGACGGCCGCGAGGAAGTAAAGCCCGGCCACGACGAGGATCACGGCCTGCGGGCCAGCCAGATTGATGACCAGAGGGCCGAGCAACGCGAAACCAAGCGCGAAGGCGGCGTTCAGCGTGAGGGTGAAGACGCCATTGGCCGGGAGCAGCTGGTGGCGCGGGACGACCTCGGGAATCATCGCCGCCTCTGCAGGCGCGAAGAACACGGTTACGACCGAGACGAAGATGTTCAACAGCAGGATCAGCAGGAAGTGATCGCCTGCGAGAAATAGCGCGATCATCGCCACGCCGCGTAACACGTTCGTGGCGATCAGCACCAACCGCCGATCGACTCGGTCCACGTACACGCCGGCCACCGCCGAGAACAGCACAGCGGGCACCAGGAACGACAGGATCAGCAGGCTGACCGCCGTGTTCGGTTGCGTGGACGAGACGATGACGACCAGGGCGAACAGCACCATGTTGCCGCCGATCTGGGTCGCCGCCTGCGACATCCAGAGACGAAGGAAGGAGGCATTGCGGAAGACCGCCAGCGCCCCCTCCGAATCGGTGGTCGTAAGCGTCGGCGTGACGCTGTCGGCCCCGAGCGGCTCCCCGGTTCCGGTCATCGGTCCTCGTCCGAGGGTGGTTCGCCCGCGCCCGCCGCTACCGCGGTGAGCGCCGGGTCCCCACGTTGCAGGAACTCGATGACTCGATGCTCGAGCTTCGCCCGTTCCAGCAGCACATGCCTGCCACAGGTCTGGCAGCGCAAGCCGATGTCCGCTCCGAGCCGGTCCACGAGCCAGGCGTCACCCCCGCATGGGTGGGTCCGGCGCAGGCGTAGGACGTCGCCGAGCAGCAGGGTCAGGACGGGTCGTGCCGGCACGGCGGACAGGCTATCAGAGCCGCGGGCGGCCGTGTCCCGGAACGAGCTCGTGCTCCGTCGCCGGTGCGTCGACGCGGTCGAGCGGCGTGACCTCCACGATCACATCCGGCAGTGTCGCCGAAAGCTGGGCGATGATGCCGCCCGAGCGGGTCAGCGAGCCGGTGAGCTTGTCGGGCGCTCCGATCGCCACGAGCTCGAACGGGTCGCCGAGCGGGATGTCGTCCACCGTGACCGCCCCCGCTGCTCCGAGCACCACGACGCCGGGCACCAGCCGGACGGTCTCGATGGCCATCGCCTCTGCCCCCGCGTTGCGCAGCTCGTTGACGAGATCCTCCACCCCGCTGCCGTCGATCGGGCCACGGATCGTGATGACGATCCCCGGGCCGGTCGCGGGATCGAGGCCGGCATAGAGCCGTACCCGACGGAGGTCGGCTCGCAGCTCGTCGACCGAGGCCTCACCCCGTTGCGTGTTGGTCGTGAGCGTGGCGAGCTCCCGCTCGAGCGTGCCGATCGCGCCGCGGAGGTCGTCGTTACGGTCGTTCAGGTTCGCAACGAGCACCGTGAGCTCCTGCGAGGAGAGTCCGGCGAAGGCCGCGCCGCTCGCCTGTGTGCGGAGTTGCACGATCACGAGCAGCCCCAGGATGAACGTCACGGCCGCGATCGTCAGCTGGTTCCTGCGCTGGTGCATGGGATCAGCCGTCCGGCTCGATGACGGCTTCCGGTGACGGCTGCGGCCGCGCGTAGCGCAGCGTCACCGTGCCGGCGAACGCCGGCATGTCGACCGACTCGGGCTCCGCGATCGAGACCCGAAGACCCCAGGCCTCGGCGCGCGCCCGGATGAAGTCAACGAACCCGGGCGACGCGCTCAAGCGGGCGTACAGATCGTCCGGCCCGATGGCGGTCACCTGGTAGGGGCCCGCCAGGTACGCCGAGTTGACGAGGATGGATGGACCGATATCGATCACCGCGGTGGTCGGCGTCATCCGCTCGCCGTTGACCGCGATGGCCTCCGCGCCGGCGGCCCACAGCTCCTCGATGATCGTCCGCACGTCCCGTGCCCCGACCAGCAGGTCCGAGGTGTTGCCGTCCGGGTCGGCAGGCTCGAGCGAATCCTCGAGCTGGAGCACGATGCCGGACCCGGTGAGGGGGATGAGGCCCGCGGCGATCCGCGCGGCCTGGAGTTCGTCGTTGAGGCCCCTGACCAGCGCCGCCGAACCCTGGCCTGCCTGCTCGGCGGCCTGGATCCGGGCGCGCAGGTCGAGGATGGCCACCTTGAGGGCCTCCTGGTCGGCCTGCAGCTCGCTCGCCGTCTCGACGAGCGGCGAGCGCTGCTGGGTCGTGTACCGGACCCGCGGCCCTTCACCGGCGAGTTGCGCCGCCACGAGGAACCCGAGGCCCAGCAGGGCGACCCCGAGCGTGATCTGCCAGCTCGGGATGGTGCGCAGGCGTGCCGTGATGGTCATGGCACGGCGCCAGGTCCGCCGCGCCTGGAGCGCGACCACACGAGCAGACCGACCGCACCGAAGGCGGCGACCGCCACGATGACGAGGATGACCCTGGAGTCGCCGCCGAGCCGACCGCCGGCGGTCCCGTCGCCGTCCCCGGGATCGGCGCTGTCGACCGGCTCGGGAGCACCGGGCCGGTTCGTCGCGCCGGGGATCTCGCCCGGGGCCCCCCAGGCCGATGGCCTGGGTCCTGGCGGGGCCGGTTGCGGGCCGTGGCGCTGGGGCACGACCGCACCCAGGTCGGCGAGCCACGCGGCATTGAACTCGGCCACGTCCATGCCGATGGCCGCCTCGAATGCCTCGTCGTCTGTCAGGCCGTCCGCGTACGACCCGATGAGGGCGACGAGCGCATCCTGGTCGTGGGTCCGGATGAAGTAGTCGACCGCGCTGACGCTCTCGGCGTACGCGAGGAAGAACCCCTGGCCCGTCGGGAACTGACCGACCAGCCCGTCGAGCGGGACCAGCGAGCCGCCACGTGCTGCGGACTCGACCGCCGAGCGATCGCCCGCGTCATAGCTCTGGCTGAGGTAGACCGCCAGACCCTCGTTGAGCCACCGAGGCGGGAAGTGGTACGGGTTCTGGACGGCCGTGTCGAAGACGAGGTGGACGAGCTCATGGCGCACGACGATCTCGTCCCAGCCGACATCGGACGCGCCGATGAGCGCGAACAGCGTGCGGATCTCGGCGTTTGCCTGGCCGCCGACGTTCTCTCGGGTACCCGGGCCCAGCGCGTCGTAGAAGGCGTCCTGGTCCGCGTAGATGAAGAAGTCGATCGGTTCATCCTCGGTCACACCGAGGAGCTGCGACGTCTCCCCCACCGCCTCCTCGCCGACCCGCAATGAGCGCTCACCGAACGCGGCATCCCCCTCGTACCAGTGGACCGTGACGAGATCGCCTCGGACTGTCTTCCATTCGAAGCGGTCGTCGGCGTAGACGGTATCGACGGCCGGGCCGAGGACCGGAGGGCCGTCCTCCGGCGTGATCCGCCATCGGACCGACACCGGGGTGTTGGGCAGGATGTGGCCGTCGGCGGCGACGCTGACCCGGTGGCGCAACGTCGTCGAGCCGACGGAGCTCGGCGGAGGAAGCTCCACGACCAGGGGCGAGGCGCCGGCGAAGGTCAGCAGGACTTCGACGCGAGCGGGCGTCTCGTCGAGCGTCACTGGTTGGGTGAGCTCGAGGCCCTCGCCGAATGTTGCGTCGATGGTGGGCGTCCCGAAGTCGGGGTCCGCCGCATGCGCCGGGGCGACGGAGAGCGCGGCCAGCGCGATGAGCGCCGCGAGCGTCGCAACCGCGGGCATCGCCCAGCGCGGCACACGCAACGACCTGGGACGTTCGCGCAGGATCACGGCTGGCCCCACGCCAACCCGGCGAAGCGCAGGGCACCCAGGCCGTTCTGGCCCGCACCGAGCAGCCCGTCACGGGCCAACGCCCAGCCCGAGCCGTAGGTGATCGGGATGACCGGCGCGTCGCGCTGGACCACATCCTCGGCGCGGTCGTAGGCGGCGGATGCCGCGGCCTCGTCCGTGGTCGCGCCCGCCTCGGCGATCGCGGCGTCGAACTCGTCGGAGCTCCAGCGGCCGTAGTTGTTCGTGGACCCGGTCGCCAGCAGGACGCCCAGGAAGTCGTTGCGGCCCGGGTAGTCCGCGACCCACGACAGCTGCCACATCTGCGGCGGGTCGTTGTCCAGCCGATCGAAGTACGTCCCGAAGTCCATGACCTCGGAGTGCAGGGTCACGCGGAGCTCGCGCTCGATCTCGCTGACGACGGCCTCGTCGTACGGCGAACCGCCGGTCAGGAGCGTGACCTCGGGGAAGCCCTGGCCTCCCGGGAAGCCTGCATCGGCGAGCAACGCCCGCGCGGACTCCGGGTCGTGGTCGGGCAGGACGTCGCGGTCGCTCCGACCGGGGATCCCGGGCGGGACCATGGACGTTGCGACTGCGTCGGGGTTCGAGACCGCCAGAAAGGCGATCCGCCGCCAGTCGACGGCCGCCGCGAAGGCCCGCCGGATGCGGACGTCGTCGAAGGGGGGCCGGCTCGTATCGAAGCCGTAGAAGTCCGTCGAGAGCGACGGCACCTCGCGTAGCTGCGGGCCGAGGATCGGGTCGTACGCGATCCACGACGCGTCGAACTCGGAGATGCCGATGTAGTCGAGCTCGCCTTCCTCGAAGGCATCGACGCCGCTGGCGCCGCCGAGGTCGGTGACGACCGTGATCTCCCCGATGGCCGGAGGCCCGGCCCAGTACCTGGGGTTGGCGCGGAGGACCATGGCGTCCTCGGTCACCTCGGCGAGGGTGTAGCCGCCGCTGACGACGAACGAATCGCCGGCGAGCAACGCCCCGGAGTCGCTGCCGACGCCCGGCGGCACGATGCCGAACGTGGGGCTCGCCACGACGGTGACGAACTCGGCCGCCGGTCGAACAAGGTCGACGATCACGTCGTTCGCAGCCTCATCGACGGTGAGACCGACCTCCTCGACGGCACCGTCGCCCCGGATGTAGTCGAGCGCCCCCTCGACATCGAGCATGAGCGTCGCCAACGGCGAGGGTGCGGCGGGGTCGATGATCCGGAGCCAGCTGCGGATGACGTCGGCGGCACGTAACGGCGAACCGTCACTGAACGTGAGGTCGGGTCGGAGATGGAATATCACGCGGCGCCCGCCGTCCTCGATCCGCCACGACTCCGCGAGGGCCGGCCGAAGCTCGAGCGTCTCGTCGAACGTCGTCAGCGTCTCGAAGAACTGGGCGATGAACGCGGCGCTGCCCGCGTCGCCGGTGGCAGCTGGGTCCAGGCTCGTCGGCAGGCCGAGGCCGATCCGTGCGGTGCCGTCGTTCTCGGCGGCCGGGGCCGGGGAACAGGCGCCGGCGAGCAGGGCCCCGACGAGCAGGACGACGAGCGGAGCGGTCCGGCGCAGCATCGGCCGGAGTATACGGTCGATGCCCGGCGGACTCTCCGGAGGGGCGAAGGAGATGAGGCCCCGCGAACCACACACCGCCGGGGGAACGATGCTTGGCCGCGAGGCCTCTGATGCGATAACGAGCCAATGCGGCCGCCGTTAGGGCCGGTCGAGCGCGACCGCCGCGGATTCACGGGCATGGAAACCCGCGCGGCGGAACGACGGCCGATCGGGGCTACGATGTCGGGGTGACCCTCCGTCTCCGCGACACCCTGACCCGGACGGTCGTGCCGATCGTGCCGATCGAAGCGGAGCGCGTCCGGATGTACACCTGCGGCCCGACCGTGTACCGGTACGCCCACGTGGGGAACCTGCGCTCGTACCTGCTGGCTGACCTGATCCGACGGACCCTCGTGTACCACGGGCTCGACGTGCTCCACGTCAAGAACATCACCGACGTCGGGCACTTGCGCGACGAGCGCTTCGACCGCGGCGAGGACCGGATGCTCGTCGCGGCAGGGCTCGAGCAGAAGTCGACCGCCGAGATCGCCGACGCCTACGAGGCGGCGTTCCATGCCGACGAGGCGCTCGTGAACATCCTGCCGGCGCACGTGTTCCCGCGCGCGACCGAGCATATCCCGGAGATGCTTGCCCTTGCCGAGGCGCTCGAGGATGCCGGACACGCCTACCGGTCGCGCGAAGGCAACGTGTACTACTCGGTGTCGTCGTTTCCCGGGTACGGGCGTCTGTCGGGCAACTCGCTCGACGACCTGCGTGCCGGTCACCGCGGTGACGTGGAGCCGGACAAGCGCGACCCGGCCGACTTCGCCCTCTGGAAGGCGGCCGGCGAGGGCCGGGCGCTCAAGTGGCCGACCGATCGGTGGGGCGAGGGCTATCCAGGCTGGCATCTCGAATGTTCGGCCATGGCCCGCCGCTACCTGGGCGATCGATTCGACCTGCACACCGGCGGCATCGACAACGTCTTCCCACACCACGAGGACGAGATCGCACAGTCCGCACCGCTCGTGGGCGGCCCGCCCGCCACGGTGTGGGTCCACGGCGAGCACCTCCTGATGGCCGGACGCAAGATGGCCAAGTCCGCTGGCAACTTCCAGCGCGTGACCGAACTCGCCGAGCGCGGCCTGGACCCGCTGGCGTTCCGCTACCTGACCCTGACGTCGCGCTACGGACGCAAGCTCAACTACTCGGAGGCATCGCTCGACGCGGCCGCGGCCGGCCTCGCGTCGCTCCGGGCCCGGCTCGCCGGGCTGGGGCCGCCCCCCGGGGACGGGCCGTGGGCCGCGCCCCCGGTTCTTGCCGCGGGAGCGGCGGGCGACCGGCCCGTTGGGTCGGCCTCCGGGGTCGCCGGGTTCGGCGACACGGCCGGGTACGAAGTCGCGGATCGAGCCCATGAGCCCGCCGCTCCCCTCTCCCCTGCTGGGCGGGAGCTGCACGAGCGGTTCGTCGCCGCGCTCGACGACGACCTCGACCTGCCGGGTGCCCTGGCGTGCGTCCGTGAGATGCTCCGAACCGACCTTCCGCCCGACGAGCGCCGCTGGCTCGTGCTGGATGCGGACACGGTCCTGGGGCTGGACCTGCACCGCGTCTGGGATGCCCTGTCGGAAGGGTCGACCGGCGCGGCCGCACCGGCGGACGTCACGGCGATGGTGGTCGCGCGTGATGAGGCGCGTGCCGCGCACGATTACACGCGAGCCGACGACCTTCGTCGCGAGCTCG
>CAZFXH010000255.1:0-2071 GCA_964522905.1 uncultured Anaerolineaceae bacterium | reverse complement strand
ACGGCGGCGGCGGGGCCGACGGGCTCCAGCCCGGAGCCGGCAACGACCTCATTGGCGGAGGCAGCACGCGGTTCGATGACGTTCGCTATCCGGATGCGACCGGACCGATCACGGGCAGCCTGGTCACAGGACGGGTCACCGGCATGGGCAGGGACAGGCTGGCGGGCGGCATCGAGCAGATCGTCGGCGGGCCATTCGACGACGTGATCGAAGGGAACGACGACTTCAACGTCCTCATCGGCCTGGCGGGGAACGACACGATCACGGCGCTCGGCGGAGGCGATGCCCTCGTGGGCGGTGCCGGTGACGACGTGCTGGACGGGGGCGACGGATCCGACTTCGCCGAGAACTACTTCGTCGACGCGTTCATGAGCCAGGACCTCCTCGCGGGTCCCGTGACGGTGAACCTTGTCACGGGCGTCTCGACCGGGAACGGCAACGACACCCTCGTCGCGATCGAAGGAGCCTCGGGGAGCATGGGCGACGACGTCATGACGGGCAACGCCGAGGACAACGAATTCGTGGCTCTCTTCGAGGGCAACGACACGGTCGATGCCGGTCCCGGGGACGACATCGTCGATGGCGGTGAGGGCGCTGACGACCTCGACGGCGGTCCCGGCGTGGACCTTCTCGGCAACCTCGACGCGCCGGCGGGCATGACGATCGACCTGAGCACGCAGACGAACTCGCACGGCGACGTCTTCACGGGGTTCGAGAACGTCTGGGGAACGTTCTTCGACGACGTGATCACCGGCGACGACGGCCCCAACGAGCTGGTCGGCTTCGACGGCGTCGATCTGCTGAGCGGCCTCGGCGGGGACGACCTGATCCTCGGCGGGTTCTTCGGGTTCGCCGATCCGGAAGCCGACACGGCCGACGGCGGACTCGGCACGGACGCCTGCGACGCCGAGACCGAGATCGCGTGCGAAGCGGACCCGCCCGACGAGCCCTCGAGCGCATCCGTCCGCCGACTGTTGTCGGCGCGGACGCCGACGGGCATCGCGATCTGGATGCGATCGAAGTAAACGCCAGACTGGTTGGGTCGACGACCGACGCGTCGCGTCGTTCGGGTGACCGGCTCGAGCTCCTTGGAGAGCTCACCGACACCCGGCCCCTCGTCGTGATCCGCACGGATCTCCGCGCGTTCGGGCGTCTCGCCGGCGACGGGCGTGCCTCCGCGGCGCTCCGCGTGGCGACCTCGGGCGGGGTCGACCTCTCGCGGCCGGCGCACCGCCGGGCCCTCCTCTCGTGGCTCCGCTCGTGGGGGTGCCGGCACCTTCGCGTCGCCGACACCGACCGGTCGTCGCGGGCCCTCGCGCGATGGTGGGGACGGAACGGGTCGATGCTGCCGGCCCTCGCGCAACGGGTCACGGACCTGGGGCCGCTCCAGCTCGACGCGGCGGCCGCCGCATACGCCGCGCTCGCCGTGATCCCTGCCGCGTGGCGCTCGACGCCGGCCGGTCGCGTGAGCGTCGCGTTCGGACAGACCGCCGCGGCGAAGGCGCTGTTCGCGATCCGACCGCACGCGCTGCCGCCCTGGGACGAGCCGATGCGCGCGGCGCTCGGCCTTGCCGGGGAGGCCGGGTATCGGGAGTACCTCCAGCTCGTCGCCCAGGCACTGCTCGGCCTTTCGAAGCGGCTCGGTGTTCCGCTGCCGGAGGTCCCGGCGGCCCTCGGAAGGCCCGGCTCCACCCCGCCGCAGCTCGTCGACGAGTACCTGTGGATGCGGACGCGCCGGTAGACGGTTGGGCCCCGAGGTGGAGGGTACGGTCGGTTGGCGAACTGGACCGTTCCGGTCCGCCGAAGGAAGGGAGGGGAGATGAACGACGTCGACATCTCGGTCGTGGACGTGATCGTGTACATCCTCGCTGGACTGGTTATCGGGGTGATCGCCCGTGCGCTGCTCCCGGGACGCCAGGAGATGAGCCTCGTCATGACGATCGTGATCGGAGTGATCGCTGCGGTCGTGGGTGGCCTGCTCTGGGAGGTGATCTTCCCGGACAACGACGGCATCGCCTGGATCGGTTCGATCATCGTCGGCATCGTCCTGGTCTACCTCTACGCGATGTTC
>CAZFXH010000254.1:0-10550 GCA_964522905.1 uncultured Anaerolineaceae bacterium | reverse complement strand
TCCGGCGGAACCGCCCACAACTCGATAGGCTCGGCCGCGGCCTGCGGATCCATGACGCCGACCATGGTGGGCTCGGGCGCGCCCACGGTCCCCGCGCCCGTGGTCCCATCGTCCGTGCCCTCCGGAGGCGGCTCCGCAATCGAGGGCTCGGCCCCCGGGGCGTCCGCTACGTCAGGGGCAATCGTGGCGGCGACGGTGTCCAGTGTCGGGAAGACCGGGCGCCTGGCGGCCTGCTGGGCGATCCGGACCAGGTCCGTCTCGCGATCGAGACGTTCGAAGAACGCGTCGACGTCGGCTTGATAGTTCGCAATCGCCGTCTCGACGCGCTCGATCTCCAGATCGATCTTCGTGCGGTGCTCCGACAGGCTGAGGTCGAGATCGTCGTGGAGATCCGTCGCACGCCGCTCGCGCTCGAGCCTGATGCGTCTCTCCTCGCCGTCGACCCACGCCTCGATCGCCTTCATGTCCTCGCCGGCGAGCTCGCGGATGCGCTCTGCTTCGGACGCCTCCCGGGCCCGGACCTGGTCGATGAGGGCCTGGCGACGCCGCTCGGTATCCTCACCGATCCTGGCGCGCTCGAGGCCGGCGGTGGTCTGCATCGCGCGGACGAGGTCGGCCAGGAACAGGGACCCCTCGTCGGCGGGTTCCGAGACCGAAGCCTCGACAGCGGGCAAGGATGCGGTTGGCGACTCGTCCGCCGGTTCGCCGTGGGCGGTCACGAGCTCTTCGGCAGATCCGTCGGGAACACCGACGGTGTCCTCGGGGTTGGCGCCTTTCGCGCTCGACGAACCGGTCGCCACGGACTCCGCGTTGGGCTCTTCGGAACTGATCCCTGACGATTGCTTCAACATGTCAAGTCCCTTCATCGTCTCCGCCGCTTCACCCGACGTCCCCGTGCGTCGCGCGCCCGACGGGTGGCCGATACTAATGCCAGTGTTGACAGGGAGCAACCATAAAGGTCGAGATTCGTGGAAGCGCCTCCAGCTCGGGCGAACCGGAGCACGGCCGAGGCACGCCGAACTCCGTCAGCAGTGCCGATCGCAAGATGACGAACTGATCGCGTCCTGGCGCCGCCACCTCGTCGGCCAGCGGATGAGCCCGGCCACCCTGTCGACCTGAACCACGTCGACGCGCCAGCCATCCTGGTTCTCGGCGGCCCTCGCTCCGGTCCGTCGTCGCGATCCCACGGCCATCGTGGCCAGCCTCGACGGGCCGTCGTGGGTCGCTACCGCCAGTCGCTGCGATCGGTGTCATGCGGTTAGGACGAAGACATCTGTGGCCTCAGTCTTGCCCTTGAGCGCCAGGTGCCGGCGTTCCGCCCCGGCACCCTCTAGGCCAGCCGCCTGCGCGGTCGCGGCGGCCACGAGCAGCTCGCCGGGTGCGGCGGCGGACGCCAGGCGGGCGGCCACGTTTACCGCATCGCCCAATGCGGTGAACTCGACGTGATCTTCAGTCCCCACGGCTCCCACATAAGCGACGCCGGTATTGACGCCGATGCCGATGGGTGCCCAAGGCGCGTCGGTCCGGTGGCCCGTGGCAATCAGGAGCTCCAGCCCGGCATCGACGGCTTGTCGGGCGTGCGCGTTTCCCGTGAGGGCCGGGATGAAGATGCCGATCACCTCATCGCCCACGAACTTGTCGACGAAAGCGTCGCGCTCGGTAAGGACCGAAACCGCCGCCTCGTAGAACCTCTCCATCTCGGTACGGAAGTCGCGGGCCTGCATCGTCTCAGCCAGCTGGGTCGAGCCTCGAATGTCCGCGAAGAGGAGGGTGCACTCAACCTCCGCGCCGGACCGATGGGTGTAGAGCGACTTAAAGCACCAGCGGCAGTACTTGGGGTTCCCTGGCCATCGCCCCTTGCCGATCAGCCGCAGCAGCGTGCCAACTGGGCCGCCCAGTGGGGCGGTACAGAGCTTGCAGCGCGGCGCACCCGGGAGGGAGCGCCAGAAACGCCGCCGGCGTCGAACGCGTCGCCCGTACACCAGCGTCTCACGCGCGGCCTCCTCCTCGGGTTCGGCCTGAGAATCGCGCTCATGTGCGCCGGCGGGTCGCATGGCCCATTGTCGCCCGCCTGTCTACGGCGGGACGCCCGCGAGATCTCCAGCACGTAAGCCGGATCGCTCGTTAGCCTGCCGAGGGGCGCGGTCCGCTCAAATGCTTCCGATCGTCTTCATCAGTCACTTCCGGGTCAAGGCTGGCAAAGTCGAGGCCTACAAGGAGCTCCAGCGCGACACGGCGACGTTGCTGCTTGCCCATGAAGCCGCGCACGCTTGTATATCTCGCCTACCTGACCGAGAGCGACGACCAGATCACGATCGTCCACGCCTTTGCCGACGCCGAGTCCATGGATCTTCAATTCCAGGGTGCGGTCGAAAGAGCGAAGGTGGGCTTCGAACTGTTCGAGCCCGACGGATGGGAGATCTATGGGCGGCCCAACGACGAAGTCCTTGCATGGATGCGCGAGATGGCGGCGGCATTCGGCGTGACCCTGACGCACCAGCCCGAATACGTCGCCGGATTCCTGCGCCCGACCTCCGATTGAAGCAGAGCCAAGTTCGCACTCGAAGCCGTACCGGGGCATACTTCCGTGCTCCAACGCGGCCGAGACGCCAGTTCACGGCGCTGTGGGCGCCAGCGCCGTCAGGCAGAGGTCCGATGCACGCTTTCCCGCACGCAGCCAGGGCAATCCGGGTCGCCTTGATCGCGGCCCTGGTGGCGTGCACTGTGCCGACCGAGTCTTTCGGAACAGCCGCGGCCGCCGAGGCGAGCGAGGACGCCTCGGACATCGTCCTCGTGCTGGACTTCTCCGGTTCCATCCTCGAGGACGAGACGGTTCGAACGGACTTCGCGGACGCCCTCGACGGCATCGCCGCGCGAGTCGACGAAACGGCGGCCACGCTCACCGCGGGTGACGCCACGGTTTCGATCGTCAGGTTCGCGACGAGGGCCGCGGACTTCGCCGACTGCACCGGCCTCCAGTTGCGCGAGAACCACCAGGCGGTCACCGATCTTGCCGACTGCCTGCGTCGGGTCGCTGCCGCCTACCGCAAGGGCGTCGATCCGGAGCTCACACGCGCGATCGGCGATGACACCAACTACGTCGCGGCGATGGAGCGAGCGGCCCGCCAAGTCCCGGCGGACTCGGCACGCCCGGCGATCATCTTCTTCACCGACGGCAGGCACGAGGCGGACGGGGTCCCCGTGTCCGACGTCCTGCCGGCCCGCGACCGCCTGTTCGGCGATCGATCCCCGTTTGCGCTCCTGCCCGTGGGCATGGGCGTGGACCCGGACGACCGACCCCGCCTGGAGGCCGGGCTCGCGACCCTCCGCATCACCCGCGACTTCGAGCGCTGCGCGGGCGGCGCGCTCGAGTGGCCGGACGTGGTGTTCGAGTCGGCCGAGGCCGCCGGCCAGGCCGTCGCCCTGGCGCTCCAGGACGTCTCATGCACGTTCACGGTCGAGCCGACGCCTACTCCGGTTCCGACCCCGACCCCGGAGCCGCCGGCACCCGTGCGGAACATCCGGCTCGTCGCCGGGGACGCCAGCATCGAGGTCGCGTGGGTCCCGCCGGCCGATGCCGAGTTGACGACGATCGAGGGGTACCACATTCGATGTCGCCCGAGCGCAGGCGGCGACTGGATCGAGTCGACGGGCGTCTCGACCGAGACCTCGCTGACCGTCGGTGGACTGGCCAACGGCATCGAGTACGCCTGCGAAGTCTCCGCCGTCCGGCCCGAGGGCGCAGCGGTCTGGACAGCCGCGACGGTCACGGCAATGCCGATCGGGCGACCCCCGCCCCCGTCGAAGCCGACGGTCCAGCCGCTCGACACGGGAGCCCGCCTCGACGTGACCATGCCGGCGGGCGCGCCGGTAACCGGCATCGAGTTCGAGTGCTCCGCGGACGGAGGCACGACGTGGACGGTCGAGCGACGGGCCGCGGGCGCCCGGACGACGATCGAGATCGGGGGGCTGACCAACGGCACCGAATACGTCTGCCGCGCGTTCGCCACGAACGACAGCGGGATCGGCGACGCCTCCCCGCTGTCGGATGCGTTCCGGCCGTGCGGGGGCTTGGTCGACTGCAACCCGCTGTTGCTCATGCCGATCGGCGGGCTGGTGGTCCTCCTCCTGCTCGGCCTGCTCATCGCGATCTGGCGGTGGTACGGCGGGAGAGGCGTCTATGTCACGGCCGAGGTCGACCTGTTCGGGGCGGTCACCCTGGGCCGCGGACCGAAGGTCGGGATGGCCTTCGTCAGGCGCGGGCCGGCAGGGCGCGTCGTCGGAGTCGTCCCGGCCGAGGGTCGCGGCGCCGACGTCCGCATCCGGTACGCCGGCGGCGAGACGTTCGAGGTCATGTCGGCCGGTTCGCGCCGCAAGACGCAAATCGGACGCGTCGTCCAGGTCACCGATCCCGACGGCCGGACCCACGAGCTCGTGCTCCGAGCCTACGACGAGCCGCCGCAACCGATGCGACGCCCGGACGACGACGATGTACCGCCCGAGGCGGGAACGCGCCGTCGATAGGCCTCCTGCGCCCGCGGCGCGAGGAGGGAGCTAGGCCTCGGCGATGACGCCGATCGAGATCCGGAAGCCGGCGCGCTTGTGCTGCGTGGGCATCAAGGTTCCCTGGCCGATCGGCGCGTCACCCGGGAACCAGCGCGCCCACTCCTCGTTGAAGGTGTCGAACTCCGCCGGATCGCGCAATGACCAGTTGGCCCACACGACCTTCTCGAGCGAGCTCCCTTCCGCTTCCAGCCTCGTCTTCAGGTTCTGCAGGCACTGGCGTGTCTGCTCCTTGATCTGACTGCTGACGACCTGACCGGTCTCCGGGTCGACCGGCCCGATGGACGAGACATAGACCATGCCTCCGGCCTTGACCGCCCGGCCCTGGCCGACGGAGGGTCGGGACAGCTGAGACACGTCTCCACCGACCCAGCGGCCCTTTCGCGAGCGGGTCGCGTCGGGATGATCCGGGTCTTCGACAGGGATGCCGAATTCGTCAGCCGGCAGTTCGATCCCACTCGACTTGAACTTGCCCATGAACGTCGGCCGGACACCGGTCGGCTTGAGCATGCCCTGGACCTTCCCCTCGTGGATGCCGGTCTGCTCGAACGTGAAGATGTCCTCCATCAGGATCTCGTCGTCCTCGATCCCCAGGACCTCGGTGATGTTGACGATCTTGCGGGAGCCGTCCTTGAGGCGGGCCGTATGGACGATCAGGTCGACGGCCGAGGCGATCTGCTCACGGATCGCCCGCAGCGGCAGCTCGTACCCGGTCATGAGGACCATGGTCTCGAGCCGGCGGAGCATGTCCGCGGAGGTGTTCGCGTGTCCGGTGGACAGGGAGCCGTCCTGGCCCGTCGTCATGGCCTGGAGCATGTCGAGCGCCTCGCCCGCGCGGCACTCCCCCACGATGATGCGGTCGGGGCGCATGTGGAGCGCGTTGCGCAACAGGTCGCGGATCGTGATCTCGCCCGTGCCCTCGATGTTCGGCGGTCGGGACTCGAGGGTCACGACATGCACCTGCCGGAGCTGCAGCTCCGCCGCGTCCTCGATCGTGACGATCCGTTCGTCCTCGGGGATGAACGACGAGAGGACGTTGAGGGTCGTCGTCTTGCCGGAGCCGGTGCCACCGGAGACGAAGACGTTCAGCCGGGCTCTGACGCAGGCGTCCAGGAAGTCGAACATCTCGGGCGTCGCGGTGCCGAACCGGATGAGGTCGTCCACGGTGACAGGCTTGGCCGGGAACTTTCGAACCGTGATCACCGGTCCCACGAGCGACAGCGGTTCGATGACCGCGTTGACACGCGAGCCGTCCGGGAGGCGGGCGTCGACCCTTGGACTCGACGCGTCGATGCGCCGGCCCAGGGGCGTGATGATCCGGTCGATGACGCGCAGCACGTGCTCGTCGTTCAGGAAGTGACTATCGACCCGCTGGATCTTGCCGGCGCGCTCGATGTACACGTGACTCGGGCCGTTGACCATGATCTCCGTGATCGTCTCGTCGATCAGGAGCGGATCGAGTGGCCCGAGACCACCGACCTCGCCGATCAGCTCCTCGACCAGGCGGGAACGTTCGTCACGGGTCACCGCGTACGCATTCGTGGTCACCACGCGTTCGACGATCGCCGTGACCTTGGTTCGGAGGTCAGCCGGATCGGCGAGGTCGAGCAACGAGTCGAAGGCCGTCATGACTTCGTCCTGCAGGCGGAGCCGGACCTCGAGCAGTAATTCCTCGCGCGCCGCCCGCTGGCCCGAGCTGACCGGGATCGGAACCGGCGGCGGGGGCGCGACCGCGACGACCGCCTTGGCCTCGGCGGCATCCGCCAACTGCTGCTGTGCGCGCTCGACTCGCTGGATCAACGACATGAGGTGTTCCCCTGTCCGGCCTTCGATATCGTGTCTGGATGAGTGCCTGCCCTTGACCCGTAACTAATGGTCGGCAGCCCGGCTCGCTGGCTGGGCTCGGGCAGGATACCTCGACTCCGTCCCGGATAGGACCTTCGTACTAGCGAAACGGGTGCGTCCAGGCACCCGCAGCGTACCGCGTCACGCCCGCGCACCCGGATGCGTCACAGGACAAGACGCCGGGCGGTCATGGCAGGCTGATCGATCGCCCGGCGTCCCCACGTCCGCTTCCGGGTAGACTCCCCCCGGCGGACCGCCACCCACCGAATCGAGGACCACCGCCCGTCGTGCACGCCCGCCGAGTCCGGCCCGAAACCGGACCCATCGACCGCCGCCGCCTCGCCGCGGCCAGTCTTTCGGCGGTGCTCCCGGGCCTTGGTCAGGCGTTCAACGGGCGGTCGCGGCTCACCGCGCTGTTCCTCTTCCCGTCACTCGTGATCCTGGCCGTCGGCGTCCTGCTGGTCTCTACCCAATCGCTGACCCGGCTCGCGGCCTTCGTCGTGGCCCCGCCGGTGCTCGGGACGCTGCTCACGATCAACCTCCTGCTCCTCGTCTGGCGCCTCCTGGCGGTCGGTCAGGCCTTCCTCGACACCAACCGTCCGGGCTCCACGGGGCGCGTCGGGCTGGTGGGGCTGGCCGCCATCGTGCTCTTTGTCGCGGTCCCGCACGTGCTCGTCTACCAGTACGGCACCGTGTTCCGCGACACGTTCGCGCGGATCTTCGAGCCCCCCGGGCCGGATGGCGGGCGGCCACCCGAGGCAGGTCCGAGGAACGACGAGCGTGTGACGGTGCTGCTGGTCGGAGTCGACCGAAGTCCCACCAGGACCACCAATCTGACCGACACGATGATCGTCGCGTCGATGGACCCCGTGGGACGAACGATCAGCATGGTCTCGGTCCCGCGCGACCTGATCGACGTCCCGCTCGGCAACGGTGATCGATTCGGGCCCAAGCTCAACTCGCTCGTCGCCTACGCCGACAGCCGTCCGGAGGAATTCCCGGGGGGCGGGATGCAGGCGCTACGCGATGCGATCGGCGCGCTGCTCGGTATCGAGATCCACTACGAGGCGGAGATCGATCTCTATGGCTTCCGCGACATGATCGATTCGGTCGGGGGGGTCGACATCGACGTCACGCAGCCCATAGATGATCCGGAATACGACAACGTCGGCTTCTCCATCGACGTGGGGCGCCATCATCTCGACGGCAAGACCGCGCTTGCCTATGTCCGATCCCGCAAGGGCCTGGGCGACAGCGACTTCACCAGGGCGATCCGCCAGCAGCAGGTCCTCGTCGCGCTGCGGAATGCGGTGACGCAGGACGGATCGGTGCTGTGGGAGCTACCGGGCCTCATGGACGCGGTCGGCGACGCCGTGCGAACCGATCTGCCCGCATCGAGGTTGCCCCAGCTGGCGGCCCTCATCGATGAGATCGACGACGACGCGGTGACGCGCTCGATCATCCGGCATCCGCTCGTGCGTTCCGTGGACACGCGATACGGCTCGTCGCTCGAGCCCGACCTCGCCGCCATCCGCGACATCGCCGATGGGCTGTTCCCGGAGCCGGGCGTCCAGCCCAGGCCCTGGCCGACGCCGGAGCCCACGCTCGAACCATAGGCCGGGGAGCGCGGGCGAGGAGAACCGGCCTTGTCGGACTTCGGGCGCCCTCAGAACCCGAGGGCGGTCAGCTTGTTCGCCATGCGACGTGCCGCTCGCGCCCGATGCGAGATGGCGTTCTTCTCGGCGGGGGTCCACAGCCCCAGGGTCCGCCTGCCGGGCGGCTCGACCGAGGGCTCGAAGATGGGGTCGTAGCCGAACCCGCCGGATCCGCGCGGCGCCACGGCGATCCGTCCGCGACACGTACCACGGGCGAACGCCAGTCGTTGCCCTCCGCGCGGGCCCGCGTCCCCGGGGAGTGCCAATGCGAGCGCGCACACGTAGCGCGCGCCGCGCCGCTCGGGCGGCAGGCCATCCAGTTCGGCGAGCAGCTTGGCGTTGTTGTCCGCGTCCGTGGCGTCCTCGCCCGCGTAGCGTCGCGTGCGGACGCCGGGGAAACCGCCCAGGGCATCCACCTCCAGGCCGGAGTCGTCGGCCAGAGAGGGCAGGCCCGTGGCCCGCACGGCGAAACGGGCCTTGATCGCGGCGTTCGTCTCGAACGTCTCGCCGTGCTCGATCGGCTCACCCTCCACGCTCAGTTCGTCGAGGGAGAGGAGGTCGGCCCGTTCGAGCTGGAGCAGTTCGTGAAGCTCGCGGAGCTTGTGCTCGGAGCGGGTCGCGATGACCAATCTCGGCCTGAGCGCTCCGACGGCCGAGGCGACGCCCCCGCTAGCCATCGGCCGGAGGATTCGAGGCGACGCTCCTGCTAGCCATCGGCCGGAGGATTCAGCGCCGGACCGTCGCGAGGACCTCGGCCTGCGCCGCGAACAACTTTGCCAGGCCCTCGTCGGCGAGATCGAGCATCTCGGTCGCGGACGCCCGGTCGAACGGTTTGCCCTCCGCGGTCCCCTGAAGCTCCACGTACGTGCCCGCGTCGGTGCCGACGATGTTGAAGTCGACTTCCGCTTTCGAGTCCTCGCTGTAGTCGAGATCGAGATGGGCGAGCCCATTGACGATGCCGACTGACACGGCGGCGACGCGCGAGGTCAGGTGGCGCTCCATCCCGTACGTGATGAGTGCCGCGCCGAGCGCCACGTAGCCGCCGGTGATCGACGCCGTGCGGGTGCCGCCGTCCGCCTGCAGGACATCGCAGTCCACGGTGATCGTGCGCTCGCCGAGCCTCCCGAGATCCACGACGCCGCGAAGCGATCGCCCGATGAGCCGTTGGATCTCGTGCGTGCGGCCACCGATCCGGCCCTTGGCCGACTCGCGGTCCGTGCGCTCTGCGGTCGCCCGCGGCAGCATGGAGTACTCCGCCGTCACCCAGCCCGTGCCCTTGCCGCGCAGATGGGGCGGCACGCGGTCGGCGATCGTGGCCGCGCACAGGACCTGCGTGTCGCCGAACCGGACGAGGCACGACCCCTCCGCCCACTTCTGGACGCCGAGCTGGAAGCTGATCGGGCGCAGGTCGCGTAGCCCGCGCCCGTCGGCGCGGGCGCTGGGCGGGCGGTTGCCGATGGTCATGACGTGATCCTCTCTTCCGCCTTGGCGGCATCCCACAGGTCATCGAGGGTGGCAAAGTCGAGGTCGCGCAAGACCACGCCTCGGTCTGCCGCCTGACGCTCCACGCTGGCGAACCGGCGCCGGAACTTGGCGTTTGCGGCACGGACGGCGGCCTCTGCCTCGACGCCGCGCTTGCGGGCGACGTTGACGAGCACGAACAGCAGGTCGCCGAACTCCTCGGCCCAGGCGGCCGGGTCGGGATCGTCCGCGGCGGCACGCAGCTCGTCGGTCTCCTCGACGACCTTGTCCAGGACGCCTTCTATCGACGGCCAGTCATAGCCGATGTTCGCGGCGCGCTCCTGCATCTCCTGGCTGGCGGCGAGGGCGGGCAGGGAGGCGGAGATGCCATCGAGGGCTCCGCGCGCGGCCCGCGACCCGCCAACGATCTTGCCGTTTTCCCCGGGGCCGGCTGACGCTTCGCCGGCCTCTGCCCGCTCGTCCGCCTTGATCCGCTCCCACTGGCGGTTGACATCGGACGCGGTCCGCGCCTCCGCGTCGCCGAAGACGTGGGGGTGGCGCCGCACGATCTTCGTGGCGATCGCCGCCTGTACGTCGGCGAGGTCGAAGACGCCCGCCTCCGCGGCCAGCTGCGCGTGGAGCACGACCTGGAGCAGCAGGTCGCCGAGCTCGCCGGCCAGCGCGGGCGTCGCCCCCGATTCGAGCGCGTCGTAGACCTCGTACGCCTCCTCGAGCAGGTGCTTGCGCAACGACGCGTGCGTCTGCTCCTGGTCCCACGGGCAGCCGCCAGGGGCGCGCAGCCGGGCGCTGATGGCGGGCATGGCCCACGGACCGGCAACCGCGGCCTCGACGGCGACCGGGGCGAGGTACAGCGGCGCGGCGAGGTCCTCGTCCCGGAGCTCGCCGACGGTGGTCGCGGTCGCTGTGCCGAACCGGCCCACGGCATGGTCGGCCGGATAGGCGCGGGTGAGCACGTCGAGCTGCGCGAGGCCCCGGGGGCCGTGACGGCCGGGCAGTGGCGCGGGC
>CAZFXH010000253.1:0-2444 GCA_964522905.1 uncultured Anaerolineaceae bacterium | reverse complement strand
CGTCATTCGGGGTAGGATGGAGCGTCAGCGAGGCGGTCGGATGGTCGCGCGGGCCGTCGGAGCGATCCGACGAGTCTCGTGAGGAAAGTCCGAGCTCCTCAGCGCAGGGTGGCGGGTAACGCCCGTCCGTCGCAAGACGAGGACCAGTGCCACAGTGACGATGCCGCCGACCGGCTTTCGGGTCGACCGGCGGAGTGAAACGCGGCAAACTCCACCCGGAGCAAGGCCGAATAGGAGGGCGCAACCCGTGCCGGGCGACCGGTTCGGGGGAGAGGTGCGCTGCCCAGCCCTCGGGTAGGCCGCAAGAGCCGTCGGGTGACCGGCGGCCACAGATGGATGGCCATCCCCGACGCGCGCTTCGGCGCGTGGAGGGACAGAACTCGGCTTACAGACCGCCTCGCTGACATCGATCCCCGATCTGGCGGGCCATTCCCGCGTTGTCGCCTGCGCGCGCTCACTCACGCACGAACCGTCGGGCGGATGTCTAGCGGAGCGTCGCCTCGGACCTCCGGGCGTAGCGCTCGCTCACGTGCTCGACTCCGCCTTGGACTGGCCTCGCCATCTCGGCGATCGGGCTGTACCCGGCCTCAGTCCTCGTCCGGGCGGAAGATGTGCGGCGCGATGCAGGAGTTGCAGATCGGCGTGGCCGACTCGAGGTCGCCCAGCGGGATCGGGAACTTGCGGTCGGGGAAGAGGCACTCCACGTCGTAGACACGATCGGCGCTCACTTCGACATCGATCAAGCGGCGAAACGTGCAGCGCTTGATCCGGTGGGGCGCCATGTGATAGGGGTCGGGCTGCGGGGCGATGACGGGGAGCGGCAGGGCCATGATTGGGGGGATCCGGAGCCTCTTCACGCATCGATCGGATGGTCCGATCGAGTCAGGCGCCGGACAGTAGCACCGCCAGATGCGCCGCGGCAATACGCGAAAGGTACTAGACTCCGCGCCGTTCGACCGTCCACCAATGGGAGAGAGTGTGGCCGACGACCCCGGGAGCGTCCCAGCTCCGCGTTCACGTCGACGCCGCCGTTACGACTTGGCGGCCGCTTCGGAAACGTCGGCGACCCCTCCGACGGAGGCCCCGACGCCGGCCGAGCCGGACGCCACGCTGGATGCCGATCCGACCTCCCGCGACGAAACACCGCTTCCAACGTTCGTCCACGGCCCGCTCGAGGTTGCTCCGGGCGCACAGACCGATGCCGCCCCGCTGAGCGGCACCGAACGGCACGTCCTCGCCCGTCCCGTCGTAGGCCCGGCGGATCAAGGCTGGCTGCCGATGCTCGATGGTCGCTCGGACGATCCCGAGACCTGCCCGTTCCTGCGCGCGGCCGATGAAGCGGACCGGATCGTGGTGCCGATCGAGGCTCCCGACCCGGCGAATCGTTGTGCCGCGCTGCGCGATCCCGTACCCCAGTCGCTCCGACAGCAGGAGCTCGTCTGCCTGGCTTCGGGCCACGTCAACTGCCCGCGCTATCTGCGCGGCGCCGTGGTCATCGCCGAGGCGCCACCGGCTCCGATCCGACCAGGTCGCGGGGTGAGTCCGGCCGTCATCGGTTCCGTGCTCGCCCTGATCATGGCCGCGAGCGCGTCCCTGGCGTTCGTGTTGGCGCGCGGCGGGCTGGAGCTCACCGCGGCAGCCCCGACGCCATCGCCCATCGCGTCCCAGGGCGCAGTGGCACAGGCCTCGGCGACCCCGGAAGCGACCCCGATCGCGACGGCCAGTCCGACGCGGACGGCCTCCCCGTCCCCGACTCCGACCCCGACTCCGACCCCGAGCCCGACCGTCAGCCCCCCGCCCACGGTGGCGCCGACCGCACGGCCGGCTCCCACCTCCGACCGGTATGCGCTGCTACGGCCGTGTCCGGGCACGCCACGCTGCTGGATCTACCGGGTGCGGGCCGGCGACAACATCTACAGCATCGCGAACTACTTCGGCATCTCGCAGGACAGCATCTACGACCGCAATCCGCTCGTTCGCAACGGCCTGCGTCCGGGCCAGGACCTGCGGCTGCCGCCCCCGACGCGCTAGCCTCGCGCCTCCGGGCGTGCGAGGGGCCAGGTCACGCGTCGTCACCGGGCGTCAGCTGTTGCCTGACAGGCGACACCAGCGGGCCGAACCCCCGCAGCCGGTCCTCCTCGTGGCCCGTTGTCGACTCTTAGACGACAGCGACCGCCGGAGGAGCCCCGAACGGTGCCGCTCGGCCCGTGGCGTCGTCTCCCACGCGACAGCGACCGCCGGAGGAGCCCCGAACGGTGCCGCTCGGCCCGTGGCGTCGTCTCCCACGCGACTCCACCGATCCCTGCCACTCCATGCGTGCCGCCGCGTGATCGCAGGCCGGTCCTTGCCCGGACGGTGCCGCTCGGGCTGCCCGGGCGGCGGCGCCCTCATCGAGCTCCCGAACCTGACCTGACACGGACCAGGATCGTGACGGGGCCCCTTGT
>CAZFXH010000252.1:0-1739 GCA_964522905.1 uncultured Anaerolineaceae bacterium | reverse complement strand
GATCCGGGCGACCCGTCGGACCACCTCGCTCAGGACCACGGTGTCTGGGCCGAGCACGGCGACGGTCTGACCGATCAGGCGCGGGTCGCCGTGCGCCGCCGCCTCGAGGATCCGCGCGACATCATCGACCGCGACCGGTCGGAGCGGGCGTTCGGTCAGCCCGACCGGACTGAAGATCGGGAATGTGAACAGCGCTCGACTCAGGTGATCGAGCATGTGGTCGCCGCGGCCGTAGATCACGCTGGATTTGATGACCGTGTACGGGATGCCGCTCTCGCGGATGATCGACTCGGCCGCCCATTTCGATCGGTGGTAGGCCGTCGGGCCGTCTGGGCGGGCACGGAGGAAGCTGACCAGACCGATGTGCTCGACGCCGGCCGCCCGGGCGGCCCCGACGAGGGCCTGCGTGCCACGGATATGCACGGCGTCATACGTCTGTGCGCCGATCTCGCGGTTGATGCCGGCCGTGTGGACCACGGCGGCGCAGCCGCGCAGGGCGTCGGTCAGCGCCGGGACGTCGAGGCGTGTCAGGTCGAAGCCGGTCGAGCGGGAGAGCACGACGACATCGTCTCCAGCCGCTCGCAGTCGGTCCGCGAGGTGGCTGCCCACGAACCCGTTGCCGCCGGTGATGGCGATGCGTCTCACGAGCCTCCCCTCGGGCGCATCCCTGCCAGCCCAGCCATGGCCAGGGCGCCGATCGCGAGAACGCCCGCCACCATCAGCCCCTGGAGGATGAACGTACCACCGTCGCAGCCGCCCCCGATCTCGTCGAGTTGGAGGGTGACGGTGCCGGTGTCGGGGATCAGCGTGTACACGGGATCGCCGTCCGGACCCACCCTGGCGGTCCAACACACCGTCTCGCTGGTCGCGAAGGGAACAAGCCAGGCGGCGATCCCAAGCGCCACGACGAGGAGACCCGCGAGCGCTTCGCGCCGACGCAGGGGGTCCGCGGGCTGGGTCCGCGACCGGCTCAGGCCCAGTCCGATGAGGACACATCCCGGTAGCACGAAGCCGAGCGTGATGCCGCTGAAGGCGATGAACGACTGGAACAGGCAGAGCACGCCAGCCGCGACGAAGATCGGACGCGAACCTCGGATGGCGGCGATGACCGCCAGCACCGCCGGTAGCCCTAGCAGGAATGCAAGGACGATCGGGCGCGGGACGATCGCCGGTCCGTCAAGGGCGCCAGGCTCACGCGCCTCCTGGATCAAGGGGAACGCCGCGACGGCGATGGCCAGGACGGCGATCGTCGCCGCGAGCACGAAGCCCATGCGTCGGCGCCTGGCCTCCGCCTCATCCGTCGCCGGTGGTCGTGCTACCCTCACATAGCAAGTTATGAACGATAAACTCGCTACAGTCAAGTCGCACGAAACGAACGACCGTGCCGCCGCGCCCCGCGGCGAGGGGTCTCGCAACGCGCCCACGGACGCCGAAACGATCCGACTCGAGCTCGCGCAGGCCTGGGGCGAGATGGGCGCTGCGTGGGGCGTGACCCCGGCCATCGCACGCGTCCAGGCCTACCTGATGGCCCGCCAGGCGCCGTTGACCGAACGGGAGGTCCGCGAGGCCCTGGGCCTCAGCCACCGTGCCGCCAGCCTGGCCCTCGCCGAGGCGGAGTCATGGGGCATCGTCGAGCGCGTCCCCGAACCTCGTCGCGTCGGCCGTCGCGGGCCGGCGGGCGTGGCCTACCTCGCGGTCGGCGACCATTTCCAGTGGTTCGGCCGGGTCATCGCGGAGCG
>CAZFXH010000251.1:0-2899 GCA_964522905.1 uncultured Anaerolineaceae bacterium | reverse complement strand
GACCAGCTCGCCGACGGCGGCCGGCTCGTCATCCCGGTCGGGCCACGGGACCGGCAGATCCTGACCCTGGCCGTGCGCCACGGGAACGACTGGGTCGAGACCGTCCACGGCGCGTGCGTGTTCGTGCCGCTCGTCGGGCCGGGCGGGTTCCCCGAGCAGCGGTTCGACCCGTTCCTCTGAGCGGCCCCGAGCCGGTGCGGCCGGCGGCCGCGGGCCGGCGACGGGTGGGCGCGGCGGCCGGGTGGCGCTCGGTATACTCGGCCGGCCATGACCCACGTGTTCGTCGCGCCCCACCCCGACGACGTCGCCCTATCGTGCGGGGGCCTGATCGCGAGCCTGCGCGAGCTCGGGCAGAACGTGACGATCGTGACGGTCTTCTCCGGCAGCGTCGCGAACGAGGGCCTGACCCCCTACCAACGCGAGGCGCTGGGGTTCGGCTCGAAGGCTATGTGGCCGTCCACGGAGGCCTTCAACCGCGCGGGCATCCTGCCCGACTACCCGATCTGGCCCGCGTGGCTGGCCGACGAGGAAGCCCTCGAGGCAACCCAGGGCGAGGCCGACCAGGCCGCCAAGCGCTTCTGGCAGCGCTCGTCGTGGTACCGCCGCGCCAGCATCCGCGCGGAGTCGCTCGCAGGACAACCGGTCATGGACGACCTCTCGACCCAGGGCGCGGTCCTGACCGAGGAGGTCGTCGACGCCGCGGCCGCCGGTGACCTGATGGCCCGTCGACGGCTCGAGGACGAGCGCTTCACGTACTTCTCCGAAGCGTCCGTCGTCTTCCTCGACCTGCCCGACGCGGTCTTCCGCGGGTACGAAGGGGACGCGCAGCTGCTGGGCGCCCCGCGCCCCGACGACACCGCCCCGTTCGATCTGCTGCGCCAGGAGATCGTCCGACTGGAGCCACAGAAGGTCTACCTGCCGCTCGGCGTGGGCGGGCATGTCGATCATCAGCTCTGTCGCGATGTCGGCATCGCGTTGCTGCACGAGCCGAGGCGTTGGGTCATGCCCGGACCCGACTACGCGGGCAAGGTCGTGTTCTACGAGGACTTCCCGTACAGCTGGTGGAACGATTTCGACCGCCTCGAGGACCTCGGCGCGGACGTGGTCGCCCGCCTGCCCAGCGACGTGAGCATCTCCCCGACCTACGCCGACATCGGCGACCAGATCGAACGTAAGATCACCGGCATCAGCCTGTACGAGAGCCAGATCGAACGCCTCTTCGACAGCACGCGCGAGATGGGCGACGCGGTGCGCGCCTACGGCAAGGCGATGGGGGTCACAGGCGGCCTCGACAGCCCAGCCGAGCGCTACTGGGCGACGAGCCGCGTCTGACACGGCGCGCTCCCGGATGACGATGGCGCCGGGGGCCGGTGTCGGGGCCGCGCAACGCTGGTCGCGGCACCACAGGCTGTCGCTCGGGGGCATCCTGATCGCGGGGTTCGCGGTCAGACTCCTGCTGCTGCCGACCGAAGGCCTGCGGGGCGACTTGGACCAGTTCGTCGGGTGGGTCCATCACATCGCCACGGACGGACTTGCGACGCTCTACAGCGGGACGGACGCGGGCCCCGTTACGTTCGGGCCGGTGATGGCCTACGTGTGGGCGACGTTGGCGGCCATCCAGCCGGCATTCGCAACTGTCGCCGACGCGTCCGACCCCGCCATCCGGGCGCTCATGAAGGTGCCGGCATCGCTCGCCGACTTTGGTCTGGCGGGGCTGGTCGCCTGGGTGTTGCGGGCCCGGCCGACTTGGGCGGTGGCGGCCGCGGCCGCGGTGATCCTCCATCCCGCGATCTTCTACGTGAGTGCGTGGTGGGGCCAATACGAGTCGATCTTCATGTTGTCCGGACTGGGCGCCGTCATCGCCGCGATCAACGGGCGTCCCGGGCTCTCGGCCGCGCTCGTCGCCGTCTCACTCATGACCAAGCCGCAGGCCATCCCCTTCCTCGTGCCCTTCGCCGCGTGGTTCTGGGCCAGCGGCTACGCCGACGGCGCAGTCCGCGGAGGCGTTCTCGCACTGGCGCGGGCTGGGGCGATCGGCCTCGGCGTGATCGCCGTGCTGTGGCTGCCGTTCCTCGCGACAGGGGGACCGGGGAACTACCTGGGCAACCTGGGCACGTACCAGAACGAGATCTTCAACGTCCTCTCGTTGCGGGCGTGGAACCCATGGTGGCTGCTCCAGGAGGCGGCAGCCGGTGGCGACTTCATCCGGGACGACGCCGCGTTCGCGGGTCCGCTCACGTTGCGACATCTCGGATACTTCGTCACCGTGATCCTCTCGCTGGTGATCGGCTGGGCGATCGTCCGGGACCCCCGCCCGCAAACATTCATCCTGGGTCTCGTTGCGTCCGTGCTCGTCGTGTTCACATTCATGACGCAGATGCACGAGCGGTACGCCTATGCGGCACTGATCTTCCTCGTCCTGCTCCTGCCGGATGCGCGGATGCGCTGGCGCTGGATCGGATTCGGGATCGTCTTCAGCCTGAACTTGGTCGCCGCCATCCCCCCATCCGCCGAGATCGCAGCAATCCTCCCGGTCTCAGGGGCACTGGGCATCGCCGGTTCAGTCCTCCTGAGCTGCATCACCGTCGTGATCCTGAGGTCCATGGTCGGTCGGTCGTCGCCTCGCGACCCAGGCGATGAGCGGGAACGCGAGCAGCGGCAGCGAGTCGATGTTCCGGAGCAGGTTCGCTTCGACGTTCGATAAGGCCTGCAGCCATTCAAGACGGTCGCGGCGTTCGAGTCGAGTGCTCCAGGACGTTCGTGTCACGTCGGTCGAGGTTGAGTCCGCTCCGACGAGGAGGCGGTGCTTGCTCGGCGTCCTTGCCAAAGGGCGACGATCGCCAGGGTGATGACCACGATCGGCGTCATCAGCGGCACCGGTAACGCGAGTGCCGCCGCG
>CAZFXH010000250.1:0-1762 GCA_964522905.1 uncultured Anaerolineaceae bacterium | reverse complement strand
GCCACCTGCTGGTGGCTCTGCTCGCCCGCCACCAGGCCGAAATGCGAGTGCGCCCCGAACGGCTCGTACTCGGCGCCGAGCCATTCCGCGAGCCGTTCCGCCTCATCGAGGCTGACCGTCCGGTCGAGCCCGCCGGCGATCACCATCCGGGGCACCTGAGCGACGACCCGCCGATCGACCGGCACGCCCGCCAGGACCTGCCGTCGCGCGGCGCCGGCCTCGTGCGGCTTCTGCCCGAGCAGGTGCTGGATCTTCAGGATATCGGGCAGGCTCAGGTCGCGATCGTCCCGCAGCAGCTTCTCGGGGAGCGTCTCCCACCCGATCACGCTCCGCCCGTAGACCTCCGGGATCTCGCGCAACTCGTGGGACCTGGCCGGCTGGCGCAGGTCCCGCGGCAATCCGGGCGCCACCAGCACCAACCCCGAGATCGCGACGCGTTCCGCGGCCTTCAACGCGAGGAGCGCGCCCATGCCGTGGCCGATGGCCACCGTCGTCGGCCCGAGCCGGTCCAGCGCCGCGACCACGTCCTCCGTGTACGTCTCGAAGGAGAGCGTGGCCGGGTCGGCGGTCTGCGACCAGTAGTGGTTACGCAGGTTGAGGGCGTGGCCTTCCCAGCCGCGGCCCGCGAAGTATCCGAGGTAGCGCTCCCACACCCAGGACCCGGCGAGCTCACCGTGGATGAACATGAGCGGCTTGCGTCGCGATCGCCTTTCGGGCAGCCACGACTCGATGTAGATGCCACGGTCGTGCAGCTCTATCTCGTCCTTGCGCATCGGACGCCCGTTGGGAGGCGGGGCGATCGCGCGCGACAGGATGGGCTCGGGGATCGGGTTGGGCATCCGGTTCACCACTCGTGCGGGTTGATGACGAGGCCGCTCAGGGCCTTCGGGTAGAAATAGGTCGACTTCTGGGGCATGACATCGCCCGCCTGCGCGACTTCCGCGATCGAAGCCACGGGAGTCCGCTCAAGCAGGAACGCCGCGTCGACCCCGGCTCCGGCGCGGACCGTCGAGATCGCTTCGGCCGCCGACTTCGTGAAGTCGATCGCACCCGACTTCACCGCGTCGGCATCGATTCCCGCAAGGCGGTCAAGGGCGACGCCAAGGAGCGTCACGTCCAGCGCACGCAACGCCGAGCCGCCCGGCGGCAGGTATGGCTCGAAGGCCTCGCGGCGAGCCGTCAGGAAGGCGCCGCCCTGCCGGGTCCATAACCCGAACCGGCCATCGCCTCCTCCCTCAACGCCGGCACTCTCGAAGTGACGGACAAGCGTCTCCGCCGAGCCGACCCGCTCCACATCGAAGAGTTCGGGGGCGCGGTCGAGCAGTCGGACCGCTCCGTCCTCACCGACGCCGCGCAGCAGCCGGTGGGTCGGCAGGACGGTCAGCGGCTGGCCGGTCCACTCGAGGAACAACGTCAGCAGGTAGTCGAATGCCGGGTCCTCCTCGCAAGATCGACTCATCCGGCGTTCGTCGCGGTACTGCAGGGCCGTCTCGTACCGGTGGTGTCCGTCGGCGATGGTCACGGGGCGGGCGCCGGCCGCCGACATGAGGTCGGTGGCGGTCTCCGCCGACGCGCCCTCCCCGTCGGCTGGCACCGCCCACAGGCGATGGCGGACGCCGTCGTCATCGGTGACTTCGAGATCGGGTGGGCCGGCGGCCGCGAAGGCCAGGCGCTTCGCCGTCGCGCCGGAGTGGTCGTCGAAGAGCGCGACGACCGGGCTCGTGTTGACGCCGGTCGCGCGGAGCAGCTTGTAACGGTCCTC
>CAZFXH010000249.1:0-8829 GCA_964522905.1 uncultured Anaerolineaceae bacterium | reverse complement strand
CGCAACGGGGCGGTCGTGACGCTGGCGGTGCGCCCAGAGGGCATCGCGCTCGGCGACGACGGCGGGGCGAACCGCCTGTCGGGCGTCGTCGAGGACGTGAGCTTCCTCGGCTCCATCGTCCGGATCCGCATCCGACTGGGCGACGACGCAACGTCCCTGTCGCTTGACATGTTCAACGACCCGAACCTCACGCTGCCGGCCATCGAGTCGCAAGTCACGCTGTCCTTTCCGCCGGAGGCGTGCCTCGTGATCGGCGAGGGGCCAGCCCCCGAGGTCGACGTCCTCGCGGAGGTGTGACAACGTCGGGCGCCGCCCGCGCCAGTCGGCAGCCGGTGGATCTCGCCGGCATCGACGTCGTCATCTTCGACAAGGACGGCACGCTCATCGACTTCCACGCGATGTGGGGTGGCTGGGCGCGCGAGCTCGGGACCAGGCTGGAGGCCGCTGCGCGTCGGCCCGTCTCCCCGGACGTGTTCGCCGCGATCGGCTTCGATCCATCGACCGGGCGCGTGACCGCCGGCGGACCGCTGGCGTCCTCGACGATGGCCGGCATCCAGGACGTCGTGGCCGCGGTCCTGCGGCGCTGGTGCCCGAGCGTGGCCGCGGCACGACGCGCGACGGAGACCGCCTGGCACCTTCCCGATCCGGTCGCCCTGGCCGTGCCCCTCGCGGACCTCCCCGCCCTCTTCGGGGCGCTTCGCTCCGGCGGCCGGCGGATCGCCGTCGTCACCACCGACGATCGCGCCCCGACCGACGCGACCCTGCGAGCCGTGGGCGTTCGGTCGTCGGTCGAGTCGATGGTCTGCGGTGACGACGGCTTCCCGATGAAACCAGCGCCGGATCCCGTCTTCGCCGTGTGCCAGGCCCTGCGGACCGAGCCGCCCCGGGTCGCGGTCGTCGGCGACTCCCCGGCCGATCTCGCGATGGCTCGCTCGGCAGGCGCGGGTCGGGCGGTCGGCGTCCTGACGGGGGTCGGCACGAGGGCCGACCTCGCGAGCGCGGACGTCGTGCTCCAGTCGGTGGCGGAACTGCTGCCGCGGGCGGGCGATCCCCCCTGATGCCCGTTCGACCACCCGCGGCCGGGAACGCCCGGCCAGCCCGGGGGGTACCGATGGGCCATCGTTCTTAACGGCACCAGACCGTACCGTGCCCTTGACGTCCCGCGCCCGCGGGCGGCCGGGCCGTGCCCCGGATCCCAAATGGAGGCGCTCCGGTCGCCCATGGTCCTCGCTCAGGAACGACCCGCTTCGACGGCCCGTGCCCAAAGGTCTCGACGCGACGTCCGGCGTCCTGGCGCCAGCGATCAGGGTGGCCCCACCACGGCCGACGCTCTCAGCCGGATCGCGGCCAAGGTCAGCGGACGGCGGGATGTCCACGGGCTGTTCGAGGACGTCATCGACGAAGCCTTTGGGCTCTTCGGCGTCGATCGCGCCGGGCTGTGGCTGTACGACCAGACCGCGATGCGGCCGCTCACGCTCGCTGCCCACCGCGGCCTGTCGGCCGAGATCATCGACGCCATCGGCGCATTGCCACCGGATGCTCAGACGTCGGGGATGGACGCCATCCGTCGCCAGCGTGTCCGCGTGCTGGACCGCGCCATGCGGACCACCACCGCTCGACTTCGCGCCGTCTACCGCGCCATCGGGGTCCGCAGCGTGTGCTTCGTGCCCCTCGTGTTCGGCGAGGAGCCGCTCGGCCTGCTCGTGCTCTACCACCGCGAGGCCTACGCGTGGACACCCTACGAGCGCGCCCTGGCTCGGGCCTTCGGGGACCAGATGGCCACGGCCATCGGCGGCGCTCGCCTGGCCGATTCGCGCCGGACGCTGGCGGACCGCCTGACATCGATCGCCGAGCTGACCGGCAGGCTCAGCCAGCTGCGGGACCAGGAGGCCATCGCCTGGGCGATCGTCGCGGAGGCAAAGCGTCTGTCCGACCACGACACGATCCGCGTCTACCGCGTCGATCACGAGACCGGCATGTGCGAACCGCTGGCGTTCGAGGGGACGTTCCTCGGGACCTCGACGCCTGCGCCCGAGAGCCTGCGGGTCCCGATCGGCAGCGGCCTAACCGGCTGGGTCGCGAAGCACGGACGACCGGTCCGGCTCGGCGACGCCGCACAGGACCCGCGCGGCCTGGTCGTCGGGACCACGCTGGAACCCGAATCGATGTTGATCGTGCCGATGCTCCAGCAGGACGTCGTCCAGGGCGTGATCGTCGTGACAGCGCTCGGCCGCGATCGCTTCGACCTCGACGATGAGGTGACGCTGGCGATCTTCGCGGCTTCGGCGGTGCAGGCGCTCGTGAACGCCGGTAACGTCGAGCGGCTGCACCACCAGCAGATCGAGCTCGAGCACCAGCTCGATGGTCAGCGGCGCCTGCTCGATGTCAACGAGCGACTCCTCTCGACGCTGGACCCAGCCGGCGTCCTCGATCTCATCGCCGACTCCCTCAAGGCCATCGTCCCGTACGACACGCTCACCGTCTACCGCGTGGACCGCGCCGCCGGGGTGCGCCGGGCCGTCATCACGCGCGATCGCTTCGCCGACGAGATCCTCGCGTACGAGAGCCCGCTGGGGCCGGGCATCACCGGTTGGGTCATCGACCATGGCGAGGCGGTCCTCGCGAACGACGCGATGGACGATCCGCGCTCGATCCAGATCCCGGGTACCCCGAATGAGCCTGAATCGCTGATCATCGTCCCGCTCATGGTCAACGGCGAGACCGTCGGCACCCTGAACATCGGGCGGATGGGCGAGCAGGAGGCCCACTTCAACCTGAACGAGTACGAGCTGACCAAGCTGTTTGCCGGCCAGGCCTCGATCGCCTTGCAGAACGCCGAGGCCCATGGCGAGGTCCGGGTACGCGCCGAGCAGGATGCGTTGACGGGCCTGCGCAACCATGGGTCGTTCCAGCGCGAGCTGGGACAGGCGGTCGAGAAGGGCGCGCCGTTCGCGGTGCTGATGCTCGATCTCGACGACTTCAAGAGCTTCAACGACGCTCTCGGCCACCCGGCCGGGGACGCGCTGCTCGTGGACGTCGCGCGATCGATGACGGCGGCGATCCGCGACGGGGACCACCTCTACCGATACGGAGGGGACGAGTTCGCGGCGATCCTGCACGGCGCCGACCGTGTGGTCGCCCACGAGGTCGCCGAGCGGATGCGTCGCACGGTCCGCGCCAAGGCCGAGGCGTCTGCCGGGCTGGATGCGGATTCCCGGCCGATGGTGACCGTCAGCGCCGGTGTCGCATGCTTCCCCGACGATGGCCTGACCAAGGACGAACTCGTCGCGGTCGCCGACCGCGCCCTCTACCAGATCAAGCCCGCGGAGGCACGCGGCACGGACGACGTCCTGGCCGACCCGTACCTGCGCGCCCTCGACGAGACCGCCCTCGCGCTGCTCGATAACCACGATCCGGACCGCCTGCTGGATGTGATCGTGGGTCGCGCGATCGCCCTGCTCGGCACCCCGCACGGGTTCCTGTACCTGCGGGAAGCGGACGAGGACGAGGTCGAAGTCCGGGTGGGTACTGGCCTCTTCACCGGTTTTCTCGGCCGCCGGATGGGGATCAACGAGGGGCTGGCAGGCCGGATCGTCACGACCGGACGCCCGCTCGCCATCGACGACTACGACGCCTGGGATGGCCGCTCCCCGACGTTGCCATCGGGAGTCTTCGGTTCGGTCGTCGGCGTCCCGCTCACGTCGGGCGGCCAGGTGGTCGGCGTACTCGGCCTGGGGTCGGGCAGCACCGCACGGCGCTGGGGAACCCGGGACATCGGCGCCCTGACGAGCTTCGGCAAACTGGCGTCCATCGCGCTCGACAATGCCCGACTCATCGAGGTCGCCCAGCGCGGCGCCCTCTACGACCCGACGACGGGGCTGCCCAACCGCGAGCTCCTGACCGACCGGATCGCGCACTCCCTGGCCGGCCACTCCGCGGACGCCCCTGGGTCCATCGCGGTGGTCCTGCTCGGCCTCGACCGGTTCAAGGTCATCAACGAGAGCCTCGGCCACCTGATGGGCGACCGACTGCTCGTCGCCGTCGGCCAGCGGCTCGTGCGCGGCGTGCGGCCGGGCGACACCGTGGCCCGTGTCGGCGGCGACGAGTTCGGGATCATCTTCGACCCGGTCGCTGACGCCGATGAGGCGAGAAGCATCGCGGACCGGATCGTCACCGAATTGCGTGCGCCCTTCCCGCTCAACGATCGCGAGTGGTTCGTCAGCGCGTCGATGGGTATCGCGCTTGCGCAACCCGGGCGCGCGACCCCCGATGAGCTCCTCCGCGAGGCGGAGATCGCGATGGTGCGGGCGAAGGGCGACACCACGAAGCGGCACGCGTTCTTCGAGCCATCGATGAGCGCCCAGACGCTGGAGCGGGTCGAGCTCGAGAGCGACCTGCGCTCCGGGATAGAGCGCGGCGAGCTGCGTGTGCATTACCAGCCGATCGTGACGCTCGAGAGCACGGAGATCGTCGGGTTCGAGGCGCTCGTCCGCTGGCAGCACCCCACCCGTGGCCTGGTCGCTCCGCTCGAATTCATCCCGCTTGCGGAGGAGACAGGACTGATCGTGCCGATCGGCAGATGGGTGCTCGAGACCGCCTGCCGTCAGGCCGCGAAGTGGCACAGCACGCAGCTCGATCCGAACACCAGGGCCCTCTTCGTGTCGGTGAACCTGTCGGCGCGCGAGTTCGCGCAGGCCGACCTCGTCGGGGACGTCGCCGCGATCCTCGCCGAGACCGGGCTTGACGCCTCGACGCTCGAGCTCGAGATCACTGAGAGCGTGCTGATGGACCAGTCGGAGAATGGCATCCGCACGCTCCGCCGCCTGCGCGATCTGGGCGTCCGGCTCGTCCTCGACGATTTCGGGACGGGCTATTCCTCGCTCTCGTACCTCAAGCACCTGCCGCTCGACACGATCAAGATCGATCGCTCGTTCGTGAATGGCATCGAGGGGAAGGCCGACCGCTCGATCGTCGAGGCTGTCGTGGCGCTCGCGCACGGTCTCGGTATCGGCGTCGTCGCGGAGGGTATCGAGACCGAGCGTCAGGCGGAGCGCCTGCTGGAGCTCGGTTGCGACCTGGGCCAGGGCTATCTGTACAGCCGGCCCGTCCCGGCCGCGCAGACCGCGCGCCTGCTGCGCGCCCCGACGATCCGCGCCGCTGCCCTGCGCCGCGCGGTCTGATCGGCGCGGAGTCCGTTCTTTCGCGGAACGTGCTTAGTCGCGGCCACCGCCGAAGAGCCGCAGCATGAACAGGAACAGGTTCACGAAGTCGAGGTAGAGGTGGAGCGCGCCGATGACGGCCGCCTTCTCCATCGAGCCCGTCTGGAT
Organism: uncultured Anaerolineaceae bacterium; assembly: GCA_964522905.1. Classification (GTDB taxonomy): domain Bacteria; phylum Chloroflexota; class Limnocylindria; order Limnocylindrales; family CSP1-4; genus SPCO01. The sequence goes on along the minus strand of CAZFXH010000249.1, from coordinate 3,502 downwards.
CGCGAGATCGCCGTTCTGGATGCGCTGGACGTCGTACGCGGTAAGCGCCGTGAAGATCACGACCCCGACGATCGAGATGATCCAGCTCAGGCCGTCACTCGCCAGGAAGAGGTTCAGGATCATCGCGGCGAAGAGGCCGATGATGCCCATGAACAGGATCCCGCCGAGCCCTGCGAGGGAGCGCTTGGTCACGTGGCCGTAGATGGCCGCCGCACCGAACATCGCGGACGCGGACAGGAACGCCGTCACGACCGAGCCCAGGTTGAAGCCCGACACGATCAGCCCGATGGTCAGGCCCAGGGTCGCTGCGTAGACGAAGAACAGGCCGAGCGCGACCGTCGCGCTGATCCGGTTGATCCCCCAGCTGATCCCGATCACGAGCGCGAGCTGGGCGATGATCAGCAGGAAGAAGTTGCCGGCGGCGAACCGGACGAGTGTCTCGTTCGACTGCACGACGAAGGCCACGCCGGCACTGATCATCAGCCCGACGAACATCCACACGAAGGCCTGTGTGAGGAAGGCCTGCGCGAGCCGGGCGTCCGGCTTGACGCCGAGGGCGGACGGGAGGGCACCCGGGCCATTCGGGGGGTTCTGGTTGAGGTACGGGTTGGAAACGCGCTGGTCACTCATGGTTCTGGGTGCTCCTGGAAGCTCAGGTACGGGTTCACCACATCAGGCCGGCGTCGCGCGGATCCCAGCGCTCGGCCAGCAGCGTGACCTTGACGTCGTGTTCCACGACGGACTCGGCCTGCTCCTTGACCTGCGCGATCATCGAGCCCGCGTACGGGCAGAACGGCGTCGTCAGGATCATCTTGATCTCGGTCGTATCGGGACCGAGCAGGACCTGCTTGATGAGCGCGAGCTCGACGACGTTCATCCCGATCTCGGGGTCGACGACCGCTCGCAGCGCGTCGAGGATGGCGAGCTCGGTGGCGCGCCGCTCGGCATCGAAGGCGGGGGCGTCGGCTGTGGTTCCGGCAGCGGGCGAGGCGTCCGTTGCGGGAGCGACGGCGGCGTCTGGGGTCGTGGTATCGGTCATGCGGGTGGGTTCTCCGAGGTGTGCGTACGAGGAGCGTACCACCGAGGGCCGTTCGGGCCCCGCCAGTGCGATGCGCCCCGGATCAGCGTGTCGCCGGCTCGGGCTCGGCGGGTTTGATGACGATGCCGGGCAGGCGGTACTGCGCCGGCAGCACCGCCGCCTGTGCCTCGGTGTACCCCGGTCCGGCCAGGGACCCGTCGGCCTCGAAGAAGTCCGCGTACCGATCACGGTTCTCCGCGGCAAACCGGTAGGCCGCGGCGACGCCAACGGTCCGAAGCTCGGGGTGGTCGGTCAGGATGCGGGTGAGGTCGTAGCCGTTCGATCGCAGCTCGAGTAGCTGGCGGACGGTCAGCCGGGAGCCGTAGCAGAAGGGCTCGCCGTTCATCACGAGCGGGTCGCGCTGGACCCACTTGATCGTCACCCTCAGCCGCCCTTGTAGATGAACTGGAGGAAGGCATTGCGCTTGCGCGCGTCGCCCGCGAGGCGCCGGTGCCACTTGTACTGGGCGACGGCCTCGTCGATCGCAATGTCCGCCGCGGCGGCCATGCCGGGTGCCACGGCGCCCGCGATCGCCGCGCGAAGCCCCTCGCACAAATTGATCAAGTCGTCGAGCGGGACGCGCTTCCGCCGATACATCGGCGACGTCCAGTCGGCGTACTCGCGGGCGGCAGTCGGGTCGCCCGCAGCGACAGAGACCGCCACCCGCTCGACGAGCAGCTCCGCATCGCGCAGGCGCTCGCGCAGACCGATCTCATCGTAGCGCTCGCGCAGCGTGGGATCCCGCTCGATCGCGACGGCGAGGGCGCGCGCGGCGAGCTGCGGCCCGTTGTCGCGGATGCGTCGGGCGACATCCGCCCACCCGGTGCTCGTGTCGCGCGGCGGCAGGCCAAGGCTCGGATGACTCACGCTCGCGAGTCTAGCGCCCGCTCCGACGCCGCGCCACGGGCCGTGGAGCCGGTCAGGTCGGCGATGCGGCTAGGATGCGTGCGTGACTGGCCAGCCACGCACCCCGGACGAGGATCCGTCGCCCCAGGTCCCGGGTGAGCGGCGGCTGGCGCACCCACCCTCGGAGCGGTACGGCGCGGCGCCAGCAGCCCGCGGCGGCACCGCGACTCCCCGCGCGTCCGACTCGGCCCCGCCCCCCGGGGCGTCCGACGCGTCCGGCGCGTCGGCCGTATCCGGCGCGACGTCCGGCGGGACTCCGGCCCGCGGGATCGCGTTCGGGGCGATCGCCGGGATCGCTGGGGCCGCACTCATCGTGGTGTTCGGTGGCGCCCTCGCCGTCTCGGCCGGACTCCTGGTCGTCGCCTCGGCAGTCGGTTACGCGGTCGGGCTGGCCACCCTCATCGGCTCAGCCGACACGCTCCACGGGGCGGTGCGGCCATGGACAGCCGCCGGCCTGGCGGCCCTGGGCGTGCTGCTCGGCCAGGTCGGGTTGTGGCTCTTCGCCAGGGCCGAGGGCGGCGTGCTGGCGCCCATCGATTACCTGGCTCAGACCTTCGGTCCGCTCGCGCCGATGGAGGTGCTCCTGGCAGCGTTCGTCGCGTGGTGGCGCGCCCGGTGAGGTCGGACGAGGGGCGTGTCGACGCCACGGCGCTCGACGAGGGGCGCGCCGACCCCACGGCGCTCGACGCCCTTGGCGACCTGACGTTCCGGCGCCCGGCCGCAGCGGCCCATCCCCGCGTCGTGGCCGTCATCGACGATTGGTGGGGGGAACGCCGCATGCGCCAACTGCTGCCGCGGCTCTGGCTCGAGCACTTCAGCGGCACGTCCTGGATCGCGGAGCGCCCGGATGGGCGCCTCGCCGGGTTCGTCGTCGCGTTCGTCAGCCAGGACCAGCCCGACACGGGCTACGTCCACATGATCGCGGCGGAGCCGAGCCGCCGGCGACGCGGGCTCGGTCGGGCGTTGTACGAACGCGCCTTCGCGGACCTTGCCACGCGTGGAGCGCGGAGCGTTCGAGCCGTCACCTGGCCCGGCAACCGGACGTCGATCGCCTTCCACCGGGCGCTCGGCTTCCGCGTGGACGACGGGCCGGGCACGCAGCGTCTGTACGGCACGCCCGCCCATGTCGACCACGACGGCCCCGACGAGGATCGCGTGGTCTTCAGCCGCGACCTGTAGACCACGCGCGGGGCGCCGACGACCGACGGACCGGGAACCGATGCGCCGGCGGCGGTGTAGATGGGTCGATCGGGACGGGCTGCCGCCTCGTCCCCGCCCGGAGGAGCCGAAGATGATCCGCCGACTGGCCTCAACGCTCGCCGCTCTCGCTCTCCTGCTCGCCTTGGCCGCGCCCGTGCTCGCCGGCGGCTGGGCCGAGGTCGTCGCCGACGCGCAGACCGTCGAACCGCCGGTCGAGGGCCGACCGCTCGAAGTCGGATTCCTCGTGCTGCAGCACGGGCAGACCGCCGCCCCATGGGAGACCGCGACGGTCCATTTCACCAATACCTCGACCGGCAA
>CAZFXH010000248.1:0-1912 GCA_964522905.1 uncultured Anaerolineaceae bacterium | reverse complement strand
GACCTGCGGCACCGACGTCAAGATCTATCGGTCGGGCCACCAGAACATCGACCCGCCCCGGATCATGGGCCACGAGATCGCCGGCGAGGTCGTCGAGATCGGCGCCGACATCGGCCCACCGTCGGATGGCCGGCCGTGGGCCGTCGGCGATCGCGTCCAGGTCATCGCCGCCGTGCCGGACGGGACCTGTCCCGACTGCCGGCGCGGCTGGATGACCATCTGCCCCAATCAGACATCCATCGGCTACCAGTACGAGGGCGGCTTCGCGGAGTACCTCATCGTCCCCCACGAGGTGCTGCGGGTCGACGGCCTCAACCGGATCCCGGATGGCGTGGGATTCGACGAGGCGTCCGTTGCCGAGCCGTTCGCCTGCGCGATCAACGCCCAGGAGCTAGCCAGGGTCGGCCCAGGCGACGATGTCGTCGTCATCGGGGCCGGGCCCATCGGGTGCCTGCACGTGCGGCTGGCGCGCGCACGGGGAGCGGCGCGGGTATTCCTGGTCGAGTTGAACCGCCAGCGCCTCGACATGTCTGCCGCCATCGTGGCCCCGGATGCGGCTATCGCCGGCAGCGAGACCGACCCGATCCAGGCCATCCTCGAGCGGACCGACGGCCGCGGGGTGGACGTGGCCATCACGGCGGCCGCATCCGGCAAGGCGCAGGAGGATGCGCTTCGGATGCTCGCGCGTCGTGGCCGCCTGTCGTTCTTCGGCGGCCTGCCAAAGGACAAGCCGACCATCACCCTCGACTCGAATCTCGTCCACTACCGAGAGCTCACCATCGTCGGGGCGAATGGGTCGAGTCCTGCGCACAACAAGCAGGCCCTGGCCCTCATCGCGAGTGGCGAGGTACCGGTCAAGGACCTGATCACCCACCGGCTGACGCTGGATCGCGTGCTCGACGCGATCGACATCGTGTCGCGCGGCGAAGGCATCAAGGTCACGATCGAACCCTGACCGAGGGGTCGGGAGCCGGCGGGTGCCGGTCACGAAGGAGAGAGGTCATGGCACTGCGCGAGGTCATCGTCGGGTCCCGGATCGGGCTTCATGCCCGGCCGGCCGCGCTCTTCGTCAAGGCGGCGACGGAGCAGCCGGTGCGGATCACCGTCCGCAAAGGCGATGGCCCGCCGGTCGACGCCCGAAGCATCCTCCGCGTCCTGGCGCTCGGGGCGAAGAACGGGGACACGGTCGTGCTCGAAGCCGAAGGGGACGGCGCGGCCGAGGCACTCGAAGCCGTCGCGGTCGTCGTCGCGGAGGATCATGACGATCCGGCCTGAGACCGATCCGATGACGGCGGCCCCGGGCGCGACGACCACGGACCTCGAAGGGATCGGCGTCTGCCCGGGCCGCGCCGCGGGTCCCGTCGCCCTGATGGGGGCACGGCCTCGATTGCCCGACGACCGCCCCGGCGTCCTCGACCCGGAAACCGAGGCCGCCGCAGCGTTGGCCGCGCTGTCGGTCACCGCCGAGGACCTCGAACGGCGCGCCGCTTCGACCACGATCCCGGGTGCGGCGGAGGTGCTCGAGGCGACCGCGATGATCGCACGCGACCCATCGCTCGAGGAGTCGATCCGCTCGGCGATCGGGAAGGGCGAGCCGGCAGCTTGGGCGGTCGACGTCGCCTTCGACGGTTTCCGGGCGTTGCTGCTCGACCTCGGCGGGTACATGGCGGAACGGGTCGGGGATCTGGACGATGTCCGCGACCGGACCGTGGCTCGGCTGCTCGGGCAGCCGGTGCCGGGCGTGCCGGATCGCGACGCGCCGTTCATCCTCGTTGCCGATGACCTGGCGCCGGCCGACACGGTCACGCTGACCCCCGAGCGGGTCCTGGCGCTCGTCACGGTCCGGGGCGGACCGACGAGCCATACCGCCATCCTGGCCCGAAGCCTGGGGATCCCCGCGATCGTTGCCGCT
>CAZFXH010000247.1:0-16027 GCA_964522905.1 uncultured Anaerolineaceae bacterium | reverse complement strand
GGTGGTCCGGGAAGAGGGCCCCCATCTGGGCCGCTGACTTCACGTAGAACTCGTGGGTCTCGAACTTCAGGCGACCGGGCGTATCGAGGTTGTTGCCGGTCCCGACGCACAGCAGGACGTCGTGCGCTTCGGACTGGTCCTGGCGGACGTAGTGGAGGTCGTTGGTCACGACGAGCGGCAGCCCGACTTCCGGGGCGAGGCGCAACAGCTGGCCGTTGAGCCGGGTCTGCTCCGGGAGGCCGTGGTCCTGGAGCTCCAGGAAGAAGCCGTCCTTCCCGAAGATCTCCTTGTACTCACCCGCGACGTGGCGGGCCAGCTCCCAGTCCTCGACCTCGAGCGCCTTGGCGACCTCGCCACCCAGACACGCGCTCAGGCCGATGAGGCCCTCGCTGTATTTCGCGAGATGCTCGCGGTCGATGCGCGGCTTGTAGTAGTAGCCGTCGATGTGGGCGTCCGTGACCAGACGGCAGAGATTCTGGTAACCGCGGTAGTCCCTGGCCAGGAGGATCAGGTGGAAGGGCTGGCTGTCGGCCTTGCCCTCCTTGTCGGTCATCGATCGGCGGGCGACGTACGTCTCGACCCCGATGATCGGTTTGATGCCCTTGTTCTTCGCGGCCTGATAGAACGCGACGGCGCCGTACAGTGCGCCGTGGTCCGTGATGGCCATCGAATCCATGCCCTGGGCCGCCGCCGCGTCGACCAGCTCCGTGATCCGGCCGAGGCCGTCGAGCAGGCTGAATTCGGAGTGGGCGTGCAGGTGGGTGAAGTCGTTGGGAGCCAGCGTCACAGGAGGGTATGGTAAGCGCCCCATGGATCCGCTATCCCTGTCCGACGACGCCGATCTCGAGAGGATCGTAGCCGACGCGCTGGATCGGCTTCCCTCTCAGTTCCGGGACCGCCTGGGGTCGGTCGCGATCGTCATCGAGGACGAGCCGACGGCCGACCAGCTGGCGTCGGTCCGCGCCCACGGGCTGTACGGCCTCTACCAGGGCGTGCCCCGCACCGCCTGGGGCGCCGAGCAGGCCAGCATCCCGAGCAAGATCACGATCTTCCGCGGACCGCTGACCCGCGCCCACCGGACGCCGGAGCGCCTCGCGGCGGCCGTCACGGATACCGTGTATCACGAGATCGCGCACCACTTCGGGATCAGCGACGCTCGGCTCCACGAGCTGCGTGAGGGCCCCCGCGGGCGCCGCTAGCTGGGGGCGCGGCCGATCAGGTTTTCCACGACCGGCTGGATCCGCTCCACCCACAGCCGGTATTGCGTGCCACTCGGGTGCAGGCCGTCGTCTGCCACGAGCGAGCGATCTTCGGCCGCGCGCAACGACAGATCGAAGATGTCGACGAAGGCGATCCCCCGCGCCGCTGCGAGCCGTTCCATGACGGTGTTGCTCGCGACGATCCCGTCGTGCTGCCGGGTCGGGTCGCCGTAGTCGGCGCCGGCAGGGGTCACCGTGTAGTCCGGGGTCGCGATGGTGACGATGCGGTCGGCCGGCAGGCGGGCGAGGAGCGCGTCGAGGATCGACGCGACCGAGGCCCCGTATGTCTCGATCGGGACGCCCTGCACGACGTCGTTGACCCCGATCAGCACGGTCACGAACTCGGGCTCGAGATCGTCGAGCGCCGGCAGCTCCTCGCGCACGAGATCCGCCGAGGTGTAGCCGTTGACGCCGAGGTTGGCGGTCAGCTGCAGGGTCGGCGCCGTCGGCCCGAGGGCCGCCACGAGCTGGTCCGGGAAGCGCTCGGCCGGCTGGACGGAGGTCCCGATCGTGTACGAGTCACCGAGCGCGACGTACCGGAGGATCCCGGTGGCCCCCGGCGCCCGGCTGCTACCGGTCACGGCGCAACCCGCCACGAACAGGGTCGCGAGCGCCGCCACACCACAGGCGCCACGCGTCAGCACCGGACCCGCAACGCCGCCAGCCCGCGCAGGATGAACGTGGGCTTCCACACGGGCTCCTCGAGCAGCTCCAGCGCGGGCATCCGGCGCAGGATCGTTGCGAACGATGTCCGCAGCTCGAGGCGCGCGAGGGGCGCTCCCAGGCAGTAGTGGATCCCCGCACCGAACGCGAGGTGCGCCTTCGACGTCCGGCCGAGGTCGAGCGAGTCGGCGTCGCTGAAGGCCGCGGGATCGCGGTTCCCGGAGGCGTAGAGCAGCGCCAACTCCTGGCCGCGCGGGATGGTCGTGCCCGCGACCTTGATGTCGTCAAGAACCCATCGCTCGAACATCGGCAGGGGCGTGTCGAACCGCAGGAGCTCGTCGACGGCGGTGGCCGCGAGATCCGGATCCGAGCGCAGGTCGGACAGCGCGTCCGGATGGCGGAACAGCGTCCACCACCCGTTCCCCGCCCCGTTCACGGAAGCCTCATGTCCGGCATTGAGCAGCAGGACGCACGTCGCGATGAGCTCACGCTCGGTGAGCTGGTCGCCCTCGTCCGCGACCGCGATGAGGCCGCTGATCAGGTCGTCCCGCGGCCGGACCCGCCGCTCGACGATGAGGTCGTGGAGATAGGTACCGAACACCTCGGCCGCTGCCACCGAACGTCGAGCGGCCGCCTCAGAAGGCTCGAGCTCGAACATGAGGCAGTAGTCGTTCGACCACGGTCGCAGCAGGTGGCGATCCCCCTCAGGGATCCCGAGCAGCTCGGCGATGACCGTGACCGGCAGGGGCTCGGCGATATCGGCGATCAGGTCGAACTCACCGGCAGCCAGCGCTCGGTCGACCAGGCCGTCCACGATCCCCTGCACCCGGGGCGCCATGTCCGCGACGGTCCGCGGCGTGAACGCCCTCGACACGAGCCGACGCAGGCGGGTGTGGTCCGGAGGCTCCAGGTCCAGCATGCCGGCATCGTTGAGCTCGTGGAACGGCGCGTGCCAGGCAGGCGGCGGCGTGCGCCCGAACTCGGTGTCTGACGCGACATGGTGGTAGGTCCGCCCCATCTTGCGATCGCGCAGGAGGCGGGCTACGTCCCGGTGTCTCGAGATCACCCACTGGTTGGTGGACTCGTCGTAGATGACCGGGTGACGGTCGCGTAGCTCCGAGAACACGGGGTACGGATCGGCGATGAAGTCTGGATCGGAAGGCCGGTAGCCGAGCTGTGCCGGCGACGTGGTCACCGGACCGTCCCGACCGCGTCGACGATGAGGTCCATCAACCGCCCTCGATCGATCGTGAGGCCCACCTCGGCGTTTGGCGGCCGTCCGGCGAGCCCCTCGGGGTCCGCGACGGTCCGGCCCCGTGTCAGCCCGTCACCGACTTCGACGTCCACGCGGAGTCGGCGCGAGTCCACGAGCCCCGGCTCCAGCAGCCACGCGACGGCGACGGCATCGTGGACCGGCGGGCCGTCCCAGCCATAGCGATCGCGATGGTGGATCGCGAAGAACCGCAGGAGGTCGGCGAAGACCCGTCCCGCCCGGTTGCCGATGTCCTCGAGGCGGGCCACGTCGGCGGGGAGCATCAAGGCCCGGTGCGTGACGTCGAGTCCGGACATCCGGATGGGGATGCCGCTGCGGAAGACCGTGTCGGCCGCCTCCGGATCGGCCCAGATGTTGAACTCTGCGGACGCGGTGGTGTTCCCCTCACCGAGTGAGCCGCCCATCAGCGAGATCAGACCGATCCGCTCCCGCAAGCCCGGAGCGGCGTCCAGAAGCAGCGCGATATTGGTCAGTGGACCCGTCGCGATGAGCGTGACCGGTTCCCTAGCGGCGCGCAGCACGCCGGCCGTCAGCTCCACGGCCGTGACGTCCACCGGGGGACGGGCGGGCTCGGGCAGGTCCGCCCCGTCGAGGCCCGACTCGCCGTGGAACTCGACGGGGACCCACGGCTCGCGGACGAGCGGCCGGTCCGCTCCAGCGGCGACCGGGATGTCATCGCGTCCCAGCAGGGCGAGGACGCGTCCGGCGTTCCGGGTCGTGGCCGACAGCCGGGCGTTTCCTGCGACGGTCGTGATCGCCAGGACGTCGAGTTCGGGCCGGACCACGGCGAGGGCGATGGCCAGGGCGTCGTCGTGGCCCGGGTCGCAGTCAAGGATGACCGGCCGCACGGCGGCCACCGACTGGGCGAATGGGTCCATCGACGGAGCGTAGCGTGTCGGTGCTTGCCGGGCGATGCTGGCGTCGTTACGATGCGCGCCAGCGGTCCGCCCTGTCGGGATGACCGATCCCGTGCCGCCGCGATCCCTGGGCAGTCGCCCGATATGGACGCGCGGCTCCGGATGTTGAGGAGGAGACATGCGTATCCGTTCCCAGGGACTCGTCCTGCTCGCAGGCCTGTCCATCCTCGCCGCGGCCTGTGGCCCGGCGGCCCAGTCGGTCGCGCCGACAGCGGCTCCGGCGTCGGCTCCGGCGTCGACCGAGCCGTCCATGGCGCCGAGCCCATCGGCTGCCATGGGCGCTGACCTCAAGATCGGCGTCGTCACCGACGTCGGCACGGTCAACGACAAGAACTTCAACGAGTACACGTATCTCGGCGCCCAGCAGGGCGCGACAGCGGTCGGTGCTGATGAGCCACCGGTCGTCGTCCCGTCCTCGGACGCGGACTACGGGCCGCTCATCCAGGCCTTCGTCGATCAGGACTTCGACGTCATCGTCGCAACGGGCTTCAACCTGGTCCCGGCGACGGCGGCTGCCGTCAAGGCCAATCCCGACATCTGGTTCATCGGGGTCGACCATGACCCATGCATCAGCGCCACGGGCGACCTCGATCCCACATTCACCGACTGCTCGGGTGACATCGCGACCCTGCTGCCGAAGTACATCGCGATCAACTACGCCGAGGACCAGGCCGGATACCTCGCCGGGATCGTCGCCGCTTCCGCGGTGCCCGCCCCCGACATCATCGGCGCCATCGGCGGCGTTTCGCTGTGCGGCCCGTGCATCCGATATATCCAGGGCTACGAGATGGGCGCCAAGTCCGTCAACCCGGACCTGACGGTCAAGGCCGCGTGGGTCTCGGACAGCGACTTCCGGCTCGGCTTCGCCGACCAGGCCGCAGGCAAGACGTTCGGCCAGCAGTTCATCCAGCAGAACACCGGCATCGACGTGCTCTTCCAGGTCGCCGGGCTCACCGGCAACGGCGTGCTCGATGCCGCCTGCGAGGCCGAGATCGGCGCCGTCGGCGTCGACGTTGACCAGCACGAGTCCTATGCCGCGGCACAGGCCTGCATCCTGACCAGCGCGGAGAAGAAGCTGGCCAACTCGGTGCAGCAGTCGATCGAGGCGATCGCGGGCGGAACCGCCATGGGTGGTAGGACGCAGTTCGACGCCGCGAACGACGGCATCGGTGTCTCGCCGTTCTACGATGCGGCGAGCAAGCTCGCCCCGGACACCCAGGCGAAGGTCGACGAGGCCATCGCCGCCATGAAGGCCGGCACGCTCGAGACCTGCCCGGCCGAGTGCGGGACCCAGGCCGCTCTCCCGCTGGGCGACTGAACCGCCGCTGACGCGATCGCACGAGCGGGTCGGCCACTGAGGCCGGCCCGCTCGCTATTCCGGTGGACCTGGGAGGGATCGCCACGATGGCCAGCGACGCCGAACCGGCCCGCGACGCCGAACCGGCAAGCGACGCCGAACTGATCCGCGCACCCGCGCTCGAGATGCGCGGGATCACCAAGCGCTATCCGGGTGTCGTTGCCAACTCCGGGATCGACCTCGAGGTCAGGCCCGGCGAGATCCATGCCCTGCTCGGCGAGAACGGCGCCGGCAAGACCACCCTCATGAACATCCTATACGGCCTCGCCACGCCCGACGAAGGCGAGATCCTGCTCGACGGCCGGCCCGTCACCTTGACCGGGCCCTCCGACGCCATCGCCCGTGGCATCAGCATGGTCCACCAGCACTTCATGCTCGTCCCGGTCCTTTCGGTCGCCGAGAACATCGTCCTCGGCGAGGAAACGATGGCCGGACCGATCTTCCTCGATCGCAAGGAGGCCAGCCGCCGGATCGTGGACCTGGGCCGTCGCTTCGGATTCGAGGTCGACCCGGACGCGAGGGTCGGCAATCTCTCGGTCGGCTGGCAGCAACGGGTCGAGATCCTCAAGGCCCTCTACCGCGACGCGAAGATCCTCGTCCTGGACGAGCCGACGGCGGTGCTCACGCCCCAGGAGACGGAAGAGATCTTCGGGGTCCTGCGCCGCCTGGCGGCCGAGGGCCACAGCATCGTCTTCATCAGCCACAAGCTCTACGAAGTCCTCGAGATCGCCGACCGCATCACGGTCATCCGCCGGGGCAAGGTCGTCGGCGAGCGCAACCCCAAGGAGACCGACGAGGGGGACCTCGCCGAGCTCATGGTGGGCCGCGAGGTCTCCCTCGTCGTGGATCGCGGCGAGTCGCATCCGGGCGAGACGACCCTCCAGGTCCAGGGCCTGACCGTCAAGGACGACCGCGGCAACGAAGTCGTGCATGGCGTCGACCTGGAGGTCCGCGAGGGCGAGATCCTGGGCATCGCGGGCGTCGCCGGAAATGGCCAGGACGAGCTCGTCGAAGCGCTCGTCGGCCTGCGTCGCCCGAGCGGGGGTCGGGTGGTGCTCGACGGGGCCGACATAACCGGCAAGGGGTCCCGGGACATCAACGAGGCCGGCGTCGCGTACGTGCCGGCCGACCGGCATCGCTTCGGGCTCGTCCTGCCGTTCCCGATCTCGGACAACCTGGTGCTGACCACCTATCACCGCCCGCCGTTCAGCCGCGGGATCCTGCGCAACGACGACGCCATCGAGCGGACCGCGGAGGAACGGATCAAGGGCTTCGACATCCGCACGCCATCGGCCAAGGCACCGGCCGCGACGTTGTCCGGCGGCAACCAGCAGAAGGTCGTGGTCGCCCGCGAGTTCGAAGGTGACCGGCGGTTGCTCGTCCTCGACCAGCCGACCCGCGGCCTGGACGTCGGCAGCATCGAATTCATCCATCGCCAGGTGATCGCGAAGCGCGACGCCGGCACGGCCACGTTGCTTGTGTCCGCCGAGCTGGACGAGGTGCTCGAACTGTCCGATCGCATCGCGGTGATGTACCGCGGCCGTCTCGTCGCTGTTATGGACGGCCGTACGGCCGACAAGAACGAGGTGGGCATCCTCATGGCGACCGGTGGCAGGGAATCCGCCCCGACGGGCACCGACGGGACCGCGGCATGACCGACATCGTGCGCCGCGTGTGGCGCGTCCTTGCGCTGCCACTCATCTCGATCGTTCTCTCGGTCGTGGTGGGCTCCCTGGTCATCATCCTGTCGCAGTGGCTGGTCGCCGGGGAGCTGGAGCCGGGACTCGCCTTCGAGGCGTACGCCGCGCTCATCAGCGGCTCGGTCGGCAATTTCAACTCGATCGTCAATACGCTCGTCGCGTCGACGCCGCTGCTCCTGGGCGGCCTGTCCGTGGGGCTGGCGTTCAAGGCCGGCCTGTTCAACATCGGCGCCCAGGGGCAGTTCCTGATGGGCGCGCTGCTCGCCGTCATCGTCGGGGTATGGCTGCGCGAGAGTTCACCCGTGCTGGCGATCCCGCTCTCGGTCCTGGCCGGGATGATCGGCGGGGCGGTCTGGGGCTTCATCCCGGGGTTCCTGAAGGCGACGTCGGGCGCCCACGAAGTCGTGACCACGATCATGCTCAACTTCGTCGCCATCGCGACGCTGGCGGCGATGGTCAGCGGGCCGCTCGACGTCCCGGGTTCGCCCTCCCCGATCACCCTCAACGTCGGGAATGCAGCACTTCCCGTGATCATCGGGCGGAACGGCCACGCCGGCCTGCTGCTCGGGCCGGTCATGGCCGTGCTGTACGGCTGGCTGCTCTACCGGACCACGCTTGGCTTCGAGATCCGGACGGCCGGCGCGAACCCGGAGGCCGCTCGCTATGCCGGGATGTCCCCACGCCGGCTCATCGTCCTGACGATGTCGCTGGCCGGGATGCTGGCCGGGATGGCGGGCGCGGCCGAGCTGCTCGGCACGACCAAGCACATGACCGCGTCCTACGGTACGACCGTGGGGTTCGACGCCATCGCCGTCGCGCTGCTCGGGCGGACCAATCCGGTCGGCATCGTACTCGCGGCCCTGCTGTTCGGGGCGATGCGCAGCGGCGCGGCCGCCATGCAGATCCAGGCGGGCGTCCCTGCGGAGCTCGTCGGCGTCCTCCAGGCGACGATCCTGTTCTTCCTGGTCGCGAGTCCGGTCATCCAAAGGGTGTTCCGGTTGCGCGGCACCAAGACCGGCCTCGATGAGGCCGTGACAATCACCAAGACCTACGGTGGCGAGGTGCCGGTTCGCTGATGGACGGACTGATCGACCTCGTCTACTCCATCCCGCTGCTGGGGCTCGTCTTCCAGTTCGTGGGCTATCTCATCGCGACCCTGCCGGACATCGCGCCGATCACGCTGCGGGCAGCCGTGCCGATCGGCTTTGCCGCCCTGTGCGGCGTGCTGTGCGAACGCTCCGGCATCGTGAACATCGGCATCGAGGGGACGATGCTGACGGCCGCCTTCGTCGGTTGGGCGTCGGGTGTCTTCCTGCTCCCGATCCTCGGCGCGGGAGACGCGATCGTGTTCGGCATCACGCCGGTGCTGCTCGTGGCCCTCGCACTGGCGATCCTCGCCGGAGTGCTCGTCGCCGCGGTGCACGCGTGGCTGTCGATCTCCGTCCGGGCGGACCAGATCATCACTGGCACGATCATCAACATCGCCGCATTCGGCATCACGGGGTACCTGAACACCCTCCTCGCCAAGACCTCGCCGACCGGCGCCGGCTCGTTCAACGTGCTGGGCACGCCGGCTGGTCTCCGGGAGATCCCGATCGTTGGCTGGATCGTCAGCACGTTGCTGGCGCAGGGGCCGTTGACGATCACGCTGCTCATCATCGTCGTGGTGTTCCAGATCGTCCTGTTCCGCTCGCGATGGGGATTGCGCACCCGAGCGGTGGGTGAGCACCCGCGCGCCGCGGAGACGGTCGGCGTCGACGTCATCCGGCTGCGCTACCGCAACGTCATCGCGGCGGGCGGCCTGGCCGCGCTCGGTGGGGCGTTCCTGAGCATGGAGGCGACGGCGTCGTTCCAGCAGGGCATGACCGCCGGTCGTGGGTTCATCGGCCTGGCGGCGATGATCGTCGGGCGCTGGAGCCCGCTCGGGGCGTTCGGGGCGGCGCTGCTCTTCGCATCGGCGCAGGGCCTCGGGCAATCGATCAAGATCGTGCCACCGGCCGGCGACCTCGGCGTGATCCTGGGCTCGGTGCCGGGTCAGTTCTTCGACGCGCTGCCGTACGTGGTGACGATCGTCGTCCTCGCCGGTCTCATCGGTCGGAGCACCGCGCCAGCCGCCGACGGCATCCCCTATCAGCGCGAGGCGGCGTCCTGAATCGAGAGCACCTGGAGCGGACCCGCGCCTTCCTGGATCTCGAGGAGGGTCGCGGCTCGGTGCGGGTCCTCGACGACGCGGCCATCGAGGTCGTCCTCCGCGAGACGCGGCGGATCGCGGTCGTCGGCGCCTCGTCGGACGCGGCGCGGCCGTCGTTCACCGTATTCCGCTACCTCCTGAACCAGGGCTTCGACTGCGTTCCGGTCAATCCCAACGAACGCTCGATCCTGGGCGTCCCGGCGTTCCGGACGCTGGCCGAGGCCGTCGACGCGACCGGGCCCTTCGACCTGGTCGATGTCTTCCGCCGCTCCGAGCTATGCGTGCCACATGCGCATGAGGCCGTCGCGATCGGAGCGCGCTGCCTGTGGCTTCAGCTCGGCGTGGTGAACTGGGATGCGGCCCGCATCGCGGCCGACGCGGGCCTGTCGGTCGTCATGGATCGGTGCACCGCCATCGAGTGGCGGCGACTTCGGGTGAAGACCTGACCGTTGGGTCAGCGCATCAGGAACCCGAGGAAGATCAGGACGACGCCGGCGATCGCGATCGCGCCGGCCCTCAGCGCCTGCCCTCGCAGCATGTCCATGGCCACCGACGCCCCCGTCGTCTCGTGGCTGCGCAGGCCACCGCGCCACGATTCGTAGCGGGCGACGTTCTCGTCCTGGGCCTTGAGCGCCTGGTAGCGCGCCCATGGGCCACGGGCACGGGTGTAGCCGAGCACGACCATCGCGACCCCGGCACCCCAAAGCAGCAGGTTGATGGGTCCCATCTCCTCCCCTAGTCGGACCGCTCGAGCCGTTCGCGGACGGCGGCCTGAACGATCGCTGCATTCGCCTGGCCGCGCGTCGCTTTCATGACCTGGCCCACGAGGAAGCCGACGGCCTGGACCTTGCCGGCGCGGTAGTCCGCCACCGCGGCCGGGTTCGCCGCCAGGACCTCGTCCACCGCCGCGCCGACGACGCCCGTGTCGGAGATCTGCCGGAAGCCCCGTTCGGCGATGATGGCCGCCGCGGCCCCGCCCGTCTCGACGTGGGCCTCGAAGACCTCCTTCGCAGTGGCGCGGGAGATCGCGCCGTCCTCGACGGCCCGAACGATCGCCGCGAGCTCGGTCGCCTCGACCCGAACGGGCGTGTCCGCGCCCGCCGTGTTGCGCCGGCGGAGGTACTCCCCGGTCACCCAGTTCGCGACCGACTTCGGGGGGAGCGTCGTATCGGCGGCCAGGGTCGCCTCGTACAGCGCCGTCGCGTCGGGATCGGAGGTCAGCACCCCGGCGTCGTACGCTCCAAGGCCGAGCGACGTCTGGTACCGCGCCCGCCGGGCCGCGGGCAGCTCCGGCAGCCCGGCCCGCAGCGCCTCCAGCCACGAGCGCTCGACGTGGAGCGGCGGGAGGTCCGGTTCGGGGAAGTAACGATAGTCGTCGGACGTCTCCTTCGAGCGCATCCGGTAGGTCTCGCCCCGGTCGTCGGACCAGCCGCGGGTCTCCTGGACGAGCGACTCCGACGCCTCGAGCGCCGCCGCCTGGCGGTCGATCTCGTATTCGATGGCGCGCTCGACCGAACGGAACGAGTTCATGTTCTTGACCTCGACCCGGGTGCCGAACGCCTCAGTGCCCCGCACCCGTAGCGACACGTTCGCCTCGACCCGCATCTGGCCACGCTCCATGTCGGCATCGGAGGCCCCGATCGTTCGCAGCAGCAACTGCAGCTCCTCGGCGTAGCGGCGCGCCTGCTCGGCGGTCCGGATGTCGGGGTCGGTGACGATCTCCATGAGCGGGGCGCCGGATCGATTGAAGTCGACCAGACTCACCTTTCGGCCGGCCGGATCCGTCGCGTGAACCAGCTTCGCCGTGTCTTCCTCGAGATGGGCCCGGGTGATCCCGACGGTCAACGGGCCCTCTGAGGTCTCGATCGCGAGTCGACCGGCCGAGGCGAGCGGCAGGTCGTACTGGCTGATCTGGTAGCCCTTGGGCAGGTCGGGGTAGAAGTAGTTCTTGCGGTCCCAGCGCGTGGCCTCCGGGGTGGTGGCCTCGATCGCGAGGCCGGTCGCCAGGACATGCTCCACGGCGCGGCGATTGATGACCGGCAGCGCGCCTGGCAGACCCAGGCAGACCGGGCAGACATGGCTGTTCGGCGCGGCGCCGTCGTAGGCTGTCGAGCAGGAACAGAACATCTTCGACTCGGTCCGCAACTGGCAATGGACCTCGATGCCGATGACGGCCTCGTAATGGTCGCGAGCGGATGGCGTCGACGGGGATCGGGCGGGAGCGGTCATCAGCGCAAGTTTCGCATAGGCGCGCCCACTCGCAGTTCGTCGTGAGAGCGCTCTCTTGACAGACGATGCTATCGTCACCAATGAGCGTGAGAGCGCTCTCACGCAAATGTAGGAGCACCGTGGCCAATCCGACGGCTATCGACCGAAGAAACGGCGCGACCCTCGAACAGGTCGCGTCGCGCGCGGGCGTCTCTCGTGCCACGGTCTCCCGGGTCGTCAATGGCTCCCCGCGCGTCAGCCCGGATGTCCGGCGCGAGGTCGAGGCGGCGATCCAGCATCTCGGCTACGTTCCCAATCGGGCCGCTCGCAGCCTCGTGACGCGCCGCAGCGGCTCGATCGCCGTGGTCATCGGCGAGCCGACGCCGCGACTCTTCACGGACCCGTTCTTCCCGAGGCTCCTGCGGGGCGTGAGCGCCGCCCTGTCGGCCCGCGACCTCCAGCTCGTCCTGCTCATGCCCGCATCTCCGGATGAGGCGCGCCGCACCGGGGACTACCTCGCGGCAGGACACGCGGACGGCGCGCTCATGGTCAGCCTCCACGGGCCCGATCCCCTGCCCGCCCGCCTCGTCGCCGCCGGCGTCCCGATGGTCGCCGCCGGCCGGCCGCCACAGGGCACGACCGCCAGCTACGTCGACGTCGACAACCGTGGCGGCGCACGGACCGCGGTCGAGCATCTCATCGATGGCGGCCGGCACGTCATCGCGACGATCGCCGGGCCCCAGGACATGACCCCCGGGATCGACCGGCTCGGCGGCTACCGCGACGCGTTGGCCGGCGCCGATCGCGAAACCGACCCTGACCTCGAGGTCATCGGCGATTTCACCCAGGAGAGCGGCGTCCTCGCGATGGAGCGGTTGCTCGCCGCCCGCCCGGATATCGACGCGGTCTTCGCGGCCTCCGACCTCATGGCGGCCGGGGCGATCTCCGCACTGGCCGCCGCCGGCCGGCGCGTCCCGGAGGACGTGGCCGTCGTCGGCTTCGACGATTCGCCCGTCGCCACGACCATCCGACCGGCACTCACGAGCGTCCGTCAGCCCATCGAGGAGATGGGCCACGAGATGGCTCGCCTCCTCATCGACGCCGTCGGAGGACGCGACCCCGTGGTGCGGCGCGTGATTCTCGACACCGAGCTCATCCGTCGGGCCTCGAGCGCCGGGAGGCGTAAGCCCTGAGCCGGCCGGCGACCGGCGGGTACCCGGTGCGGGCGCCCAACGCAATCCCAGGTCCTGAGGAGAGAGGTCAGATCGATCTCTGGAATCGAGTGGAGGAACCGCAGTGAAGAACGGAACGCGATCCGTGCCACGCACCCTGCTCGCATTGCTGGGCGTCGTCGTCCTGCTGGCGGCAGCGTGCAGTGGCAGTACCCCCAGCACGGCGCCGTCCGCGGCTGCGAGCGCGCCCGCTAGTGCGCCGGCCGCGTCGGCCGCAGGCGAACCTGTCGAGATCGAGTGGTATGTCGGGCTCGGCACCGGCGAGAACGAAGAGCAGATCCCGGTCGAAGAGGCCGTCGTCAAGGCGTTCAACGACTCCCAGGACGCCATCGACCTCAAGCTGACCGTGGTCGACAACACCGAGGCATCGGACACCCTGGCCACGCGCATCGCTGCCAATGACTCGCCGGACATCATCGGACCGATCGGCATCCGCGGCCTCCAGTCGTTCGGCGACCAGCTGCTCGACATCGGCCCGTTCATCACCAGCTCGGGTGTCGACCTTTCGGAGATCGACCCGGCGCTCGTCGAGGTCTACAACGTGAACGGCAAGCAGATCGGCATCCCGATGGCCGTCTACTCGTCGTTCTTCTACTACAACAAGTCCCTGTTCGAGGAGGCCGGGCTGGCCGAGCCGCCCCATGAGGTCGGCGCCCAGTACGAAGGCAAGGACTGGAACTGGGCCACGGTGCGCGACCTCGCCATGAAGTTGACCGTCGACGCCGACGGCAACGACGCCACCAGCGCCGACTTCGACCCGTCCAACATCGTCCAGTACGGCCTCGACGCGCAGTTCACCGAGAACGACGCCCGGGCCTGGTCGACCATCTTCGGCGGATCCGGGTCGGCTGTGGCCGACGACGGTACGACCGCCCAGTGGCCCGACAGCTGGCGCACCGGTCTTCAGTACATGCACGACGGCATCCACAAGGACCACTTCATCCCGAACGAGACGGCCGTCGACGCGCTGGCCGACGGCAACACCTTCCAGTCGGGACGGATCGCCATGGACGTCGTCCACCAGTGGTACACGTGCTGCGTCTATCCGGGCGAAGGCGAACCGGCCGTCAAGGATTGGGACATCGCGGTCCTGCCGGTCGGCCCCGACGGTAAGGTCACATCCAAACTCCATGCCGACACGATCGGGATCATGGACAGCACCGAGAGCCCCGAAGCAGCGTTCCAGGCGCTGACCTTCCTGGCGGCGTCGCCGGAGCTGATCACGACGTGGGGCGCCATGCCCGCCGTCGAAAGCCAGCGAGCCGCGTTCTTCGCGGGTCTCGACGAGCGCTTCGCGCCGCTCAAGATCGACTGGAACGTCTCGTCGCTGATGCTGACGTTCCCCGACAATCCGAGCCATGAAGCGTTCATGCCGAACTTCCCGGAGGCCGATTCGGCCAACAAGGACCTCGGCAGCAAGATCTGGAACGACGCCGACCTCGACCTTCCTGCGGCGATCGACGCGCACGTCGAGCAGCTGCAGGGCATCTTCGACGGAGCCTGACCGCCGCTCCTCCTCCACCCGGTGCGTCGGGGGCCCAGTCCTCGGCGCACCGGCTCATCCACGCACACGACGGGCGGGGTAGCGACATGAGCACGTTGAACTCGCCCCGCGGCCAAGCGGTGGCCGTGGTTCCGCCCCCGCGCGGTCGGCCTCGGTGGCGCCGTCTGGACTCGGAATCGGTCACCGGCCTCCTGTACGTCTCCCCGTTCATCGTCGGATTCGTCCTCTTCTCGGCGTTGCCGATGCTCGCTTCTCTCGTGTTGTCCCTGACGGACTTCGACCCACGCGAGCCCGACGAGATCAACTTCATCGGCCTCGGGAACTACGCCCGCCTGCTGAACGACCCGGTCGTCGCCCAATCCCTCTGGGTCACCCTGCGGTTCGCTCTCATGGTGGTACCGCTCACGCTGGCCTTCGCCCTGGGTGTGGCGCTCCTGGTGAACAGCAAGCTGCTGGCCGGGCGGAATGTCTTCCGGACGCTCTTCTACCTGCCGATGCAGATCCCGATCGTGGCCAGCACGCTGGTCTGGATCGGCGTGCTCCACGCCACGACCGGTTGGCTCAACATCAGTCTCGGGGCGGTCGGCATCGACGGACCCAACTGGCTGCAAAGCACCACCTGGGTCGGGCCAGCCCTGGCACTCATGGGGCTCTGGGGGATCGGCAACATGATGCTGATCTTCCTGGCTGGGCTGCAGGGTGTCCCGAGCGAGCTGTACGACGCGGCAAAGGTCGACGGCGCGGGGCCAGTGGCGAGCTTCCGCCACGTGACCCTGCCGCAGATCTCCCCGGTCTTGTTCTACAACCTGATCATCGCCCTGATCGCGGCGTTCCAGTACTTCACCCAGGCGTTCGTGATCAGCAACGGCCGCGGCGACCCAGACCGAGCGACCTTGTTCTTCAACCTCAATCTCTATCGCCAGGCCTTTGGCTTCTTCAACATGGGCTATGCCTCCGCCCTGGCATGGGTCCTCGTCGTCATCGTCCTGGGGCTGACGATCGTGCTGTTCCGCACCTCTCGGTCGTGGGTGTACGAGGGCGGCGGCCGATGAGCGCTCTCGCGCCGGCCACGACCCAGTCGATGCGAGCGAGCGGGCGGCTCGGGCGGCAATCGCGCCGGTTCGCAGCCGTCGCGGGCGTGACGCTCTTTGCGGTCATGATCGCGTCCGCCTTCCTCATGCCCCTGGCCTACATGGTCGCGACCGCGTTCAAGGACCAGAGTCAGCTGACCACGGTCGGGGCGCCGCTCTACCCGGCGGCTCCCGACACCTTCGAGTACGAAGGTGAAGTGCTGGATGTCTATGACGTTCCGACCGAGGATGGCGTCGTCCATGCCTGGGCGCTCCTGGAGCCGCATCGCGAGGACGCGGTCTTCATCGACCCGGCCGATGTCGAGGCCGGTCCGATCGAGTGGGTCGGGCGCTGGCGGACCCTGGAGCAGCACTGGACGTTCGAGCTGAACGTCCAGAACTTCGCGAATGCGTGGGACACGATCGAGTTCCCGCGGCTCTTCTTCAACACGATCATGATCGCCGGGCTCTCGACGATCGGCGCCGTGCTCTCGGCGGTCTGCGTCGCGTACGGTTTCAGCCGGTTCCGCTTCCCCGGTCGCAACGGCCTGTTCCTGCTGATGATCGCGACGATCATCCTGCCGTTCCAGGTGACCCTGATCCCGCAGTACGTCGTCTTCCTTCAGCTCGGCTGGATCGGGACCTGGCTGCCG
>CAZFXH010000246.1:0-9042 GCA_964522905.1 uncultured Anaerolineaceae bacterium | reverse complement strand
GACGAGCGCGCGCCGTCCACGGTATGGCTCCAGCAGCTCCAGCATCCGGGTGTCATCCGCGCGCGGCTCGCCGGCGAGGACCCACGCGACGAGGTTCGGGATGTGGAAGTCGCCGACGCTCACCGCGTCGTCGTCGCCGAGTGCGCGCACGGCCACCTCCGCGGCCGTCCACGGCCCGATACCGGGCACAGCCAGCAACCGGGCGTACGCCGCGGGCAGTGGCAGATCCACGATCGCCTCGAACCAGGTCGCGCGGGCGGCCACAGCGCGGATCAGCTCCGCGCGCCGCCGCTCCAGCCCCAGCGGGTGATAGACGTAATAGCGAAGGGCGGCCAGGGTCGCCGGGGCGGGGAAGAGACGGAGGCCGAACTCCCGGCCGCCCGGCTCCGGGGCAGGCTCCCCGTACCGGCGTACGAGCCCGTGCCACACTCGATGGGCCTCGAAGCCGGTCACCCTCTGTTCCACGATGGCGGCGACGAGCGCCTCGAAGACCGCCTCCGTGCGGAGCGTGCGGACACCCGGGCGGCGTCGGGCGAGCTGCGCGATGCGGGCATCGTCGATCTCGGTCAGTGCGCCGGTCCGCTGTCTCGTCGGCTCCAGCCCGACCAGCCGGCCGGCTCGCTCCACGACGATCTCCGCTCCGGGACCCCAGGCCTCGGCCGTGAGGGCGCCGGGTCCCACCGCCAGGTGAAGGGTGGCCGGCCCGACAGCGGTGCGGGTCGTCCACCAGGCCTCGCGCGAAGCGATCCGGATCGTCCGGTCGCCGTGGCCGCGCACGAGCGGCGCAAGCGTGCCGGGCAGGTCGAACGGGCCGTCGAGGGCGAGGACGCGCCGGGTCATGACGCGAGTCTGGCATGGTTTCGAAAGGACCTGAGAACGGGACGCAATCCCCGCTCAGCGCCGATCGATGGTACGGTTCACCAGACGTGCGACGCCCTAAGGTCGTCGCGATCGCTGCGCTCATCGCCGCGTTCGCCACGGTCGCCGTCCCCGGACCGGTGGGTTCGCGGGCCCCCAGCCCGCTCTCGGCCCCCTCCGCTGATCTCTTCGCGTCTTTGGAGATCGCGGCCGTCCGTGGGCCGGCGATGACGCCCTCGCCCCTCGATCCGGGGGCCCGTTCCGACGGGAACCTGGACGAAAGCTCGACTTTGTTCGAGCCAGCTCTCAGCGATGAGCCGCCAGAGGCTCGGCCGCCGGCTGCCCAGCCCAGGGCGCAGACCGGGACCATCAAGAAGAACAACTGGCGACTCGACCCCAACGTGTCCTGGTACGGCCCGGGCTTCTACGGCAAGCGCACCGCATGCGGTCATGCGATGACCGAAGGCCTCGTCGGTGTCGCCCACCGGACCCTCCCTTGTGGCACGAGGATCACGTTCAAGAACCCGTCGAATGGCCGCATCGTCACCGCGCCGGTGGTCGATCGCGGGCCGTACGTGAGCGGACGCCAGTGGGATCTCACGGGCGGGCTGTGCCTGAAGCTCGGCCATTGCCACACGGGCTCCCTGTACTGGAAGTACGCGCGCCGCTGATCGTCTTCTGACGCTCACGCTCCCCGCCCGGGCGGTTCCCAGCCGTCCGGCGCGAGCTCGAAGCCCGCGAAGTCGAAAGCCGGGCTCACGATGCAGCCGACGAGCGTCCACGCGCCGAGCGGACGTGCCGCCTGCCAGACGCCTGCCGGCACCACGACCTGAGGTACGCCCGCGTCATGCGTCGCCCCATCGCCGAGACGGTGGGTCGTCACCTCCGAGGCGTCGCCTGCCCAGATACGCAGCTCGAGCGGTTCGCCGGCCGAGTACTGCCAGATCTCCGCCGCGTCGACCCGGTGCCAGTGCGAATGTTCGCCGGCGGCCAGCAGGTAAAGGATCGCGCTGGCACTCGGTCGCGCGCCGTCGGCGGGCTCCGCACGCCAGGTCTCGGCGTACCAGCCGCCCTCCGGGTGCGGGGACAGGCCGAGGTGCTCGATGACGGCCGAGGCCGCGGTGCTGGTCACGGGCCATCTCCGTGCGGTTCCGCCTCCCGCGCGCCGAGCTCCGATGCCCGGCCCGCGAGGGCGAGCGCTGCTAGCGAAGGAAGAAGAACGAATCGACGGTGACGCGCGGATGGCCCGCGGTGCCCAGGACGACGATCTTGAGCGTGCGGGGGCCGACGGTACTGAAGCGGCGCGTGAACACGACCTGCTTGACCTTGGTCGTCGTCGAATGGAGGTTGACCGTGGCCACGAGGACCCCATTGATATAGACCCTCGCGCTGCCGCTGACGTTGCTTCGGCGAGACAGCCACGCGACCTGATTTCCGTTGAACTTAAAGGTGGCCGACGCGGTCCTCGTGCTCGAGACCTTCGCCTTGCCGCCCAGGTAACTCGCAGCGGTCGAATTGGCCCACGACCCGGAGTATTTGACGGCCGTGCTCGATTCGGAGTGATTCGCGCCGCGGATGACCGGCGACGAGGCCCATGCGCCGATGTTCCCAGCCCGGTCGCGCGATGCGACCCGGAACACGTAGTTCCTCGAGCTGGCGAACGGGACATCGAGGGCGCCGGCCGTCGGGTAGCCGAGGACTGTCCACGCGCCGCTATCGATGCTCTGTTGAACGACGTAGCCCGCGAAGCCGCTGCCGCCCGTGTCGGTACCGCCCGACCAAGCCAGGTGGAGATTGATCCCGGTGGTGACCGGGTTGCTCAGACTGTGGACCGGTGCGGACGGCATGGTCGGCGCCGTCGCGTCAAGTCCGATGGCGTCGCTGGCGATGGGTGATAGATTCCCGCCGACGTCCTTGAACTGGGCATAGACGGTCTTGGTGCCGTTACCGGCCGGAAGCGTGAACGGCAGGGTCATCCCGGCCGTGTACGCTCGGAATACGGCACCGGCCAAGGTCGGGCTCGTGCCGACACGCACCTGGACGACGTCGGCATCGACGCTCGGGAAGGTCAGGGAGGCGGCAGTCGTCCTGGTCCACGCTGCACCGCCGTTGATGAGGACCGTCCCACTCGGTGCGACCGCGTTGAGCGTGATGCTGTCCGATGCTGCCCAGGACCAGTTGCCCGCGGAATCCACCCATCGGACGTAGACGGTCCGTGGGCCGTCGGCGCCGGCCGCGAGTGTCCAGGCGAATATCCCGGTGGGGCTGACGGGGATCGAGCCCGCCATGTTTGCGGTATTGGCGGCACGCGCCGAAGTCGCATCGCCGGCCACTCCGCTCAGGGTGACCGAAACGTTAGGGGTGGCGGTCACGCTCGATCCGCCTTGGATGGCGACCGAACCCGGATTTGGCCTGACCGTATCGAGGGTGATCGTGTCGGTGACTGGCGAAGCTGAAGTGTTACCGACGGCATCAACGAACTTCACGTATACCGTCTTGGTGCCGTCGCCCACCGTCATCGTCCACGGGACACCGGCCGCGTACGGGATCGGAGTCGCCGCGGAGAAGTCCGTCGAGTTAGAGAGCAGCACGGATGCGACGCCGCTGCCAGGGACATCAGTCGCACCCAGGGACAAGGTCACATTGACCTGGTTCGTGGAGGCTGCGCCGCCGTTGATCGCCACCGTGCCTGTTGGGGCCGCGGTGTCGAGGACGATCGTGTCGCTCGTCACCGGCGACCAGTTGCCCGCCGCGTCGCGCCATTGCGCGTACACCGTCTTCACCTCGTCGCCACCGGTCAGCGTCCATGCGATCGCTGCGTTGTACGTGTAGGTCGTACCGGTCGTCAGCACGCCGTCGGCCGTCGTCGGGGAGTTCGACAACCGGACGAGGCTCATCCCGCTGCCGGGGTCCGTCGCAGGAACGCCGATGGTGACCGCGGTCGTCGCCGTGAAGGCCTCTCCGGCGGCGATCGTTACCGTGCCGGACGGCGGGGTCGAGTCCGACGCGGCGATGGACATCTCGTTGTGGAGGTAGAACTTCGCGTTCGTGGTGCCGGTCTTGAGCAGGTTGTTCGCCAGCACGACGATGCCGCTTGCGGCCGTCACGCTCTGCTTCGTCGTCGTCGGGTCGTCGATGGCTGTCTCGGTCGCACTTCGGATGAAGGGCGATCCACGCTGGATCGTCTGGTCTGCCGTTCCGCGGAATACGAGCTGTTCGGCCCCGCTGAGGGGCGCGGACTTCTTATAGATGGTGCCACCACCGTTGGGCGAGGTCAGGAAGACCCAGGCCGTGTCGAGCTCCTCGCTGACCACCAGCTGGGCTCGCGTGTTGCAGTCGCCGACCGTGCCGACGAGATGCGGGGACCAGGTTCCAGCCGTCGTCCGCCGGAAGAACTCGATGAGCGGCACCTGTTTGTTGGTGGCGCAGGCTGCCGTGTCCTTGCCAGTCTTTCCGACCATGTACACGGTGCCGTCACTGGTCGCCTTGAGATTGATGTGGTTATCCGCGCTCTCACCTGCGCTGGCCAGGAGCGTGGGCAGTTTCTCAAGGGACCAGTTCGCCTCGATAGATGGATCGTCACCTGCGCCGATCACCGAGAAGTAGTAGCCGTCGTCCACTGCGGGCAGCGCGTCGTGGTCGCTCCAGGCGACCCCGACGCTGTCGCCGAAGGCGACGACGCTCGCGATATCGCCGTCGCTGCTCCCGTTCCTGATCGGGTTGTCGGCCTGCGTCGGGACCTGCGCGGGCACGCTCCAGGTCTCACCGCCATCGCCGGAGATGCTGTAACGCACCTGCGCGAGCATGGCCCAGACCGCCCAGAGCCGCCCGCTCGAGTCGCGGTCGATCGTGACACTGTAGGCGCCGCCGAGGGTCGCAGGGCTGTCAGTTGTCGCATCTTGTGTCAGGGTGTTCGGGACCTCTACGGGGAAGCCGGCAGCAGCCTCGTAGATGCCGGTCGCCGGGTCGTATGTGTACCGGAAGACCTTGATCGAGTCGTCGGCGCTCTCCCCCGTATCGGTGCTGGTGGCGGGCGGGGATGCGGAAGCGACCCAGAGCGTCTGGTCAGCCTCGTCCCACAGGTAGTCCCCGTGCGTCTTGTCGCGCGTGTCGACGACTGTCCCGGTATCCACCCAGTCGTGAGCCACTTCATCGAGTCGATAGATGCGGTACTCGGACTTGGGCGTGATTCCGGGGGCGCTCGACCTGAACAGGAACATCCCGGCGAACCAATGGCCGTTCGTGTACCAGAGCTTCGACTGCGGCTTGTCGCCAGTCGGCCGGAATGCGCCACCGCCGTATGCCTGGTCCCGATAGCCATCGGTCACGGGCGTGGACGCAATGGCGGCGCTGGCGGCTAGCAATCCGATGAGGGCCGCCGCGACGACCGGCCGCACGAATCTACGGCGGGAAGGCCGGACGCCGGTGGACTCGTGGGCGGACGGACGGTGGGTCAATTGCAACGCGGTCTCCCCCGGCGGTGTTTCAGGTAAACGGGCATTAGTACTGGACGCCGTCATCGAGTGCGGGTCGGAGCATACCCGGGTCACCTGACGCTTGACACTGCAATATCTGGTGGCAGGCGATGTTGCGGTGCGGAGGGGCACCAAGATCCTTGCCGTCAGCGGTCGACCGGCGACCCGCGGGCCCCACGCAGCTCGAGACCGGCGTCGTGTCCTCGGGCCGGCTGGCGGATCGCGTGCGAGCGGCTTACCGTATCGGCATGTGCCGAAGCATCAAGACCCTCCGTCGCCCGGGTGAAACGGCGACGACGGGCGAACTGGAGGCCGCCGCCCGCCAGTACGTCCGCAAGCTCAGCGGCTTCCGCGAGCCGAGCGTCCGCAACCGGGAGGCGTTCGAGGCCGCCATCGCCGAGATCGCCGATGCCTCGCGCCGGCTCGTCGAGTCGGTGGGGGTCGCCGTGGAGGAGGGGCCGGATCGCTGGAAGCCGGGCAGCGGAGAGTCGAGGTCGCGCCCGCGCGTTTTGGCGTGACCAGTCCGGCCACGGTCGCGCCCTGGTGGGTGCGCCCGGGTCTGGACGTCGCCCCGGACGGGCGGCTGCGGATCGCCGGTGTCGACCCGGAGGCCCTGGCCCGCGAACACGGGACGCCGCTCTTCGTCTACGACCGAGCACGCTTCGCCGAGCACGCCCGTCGGATCCAGGCTGCGTTCGCGTCCACCGGCGTGCCGTTCCGCCTGCGCTTCGCGCTCAAGGCCAACCCGCTCCCCGAGGTCCTTGAGGTGTTCCGGGGGCTCGGCGCGCCGGGCACCCCGGAGAGCGTGGGCATCGACGCGTGCTCGCCCGGGGAGGTGCTGCGCGCCCTCGAGTGCGGGTGGACGGCCGCGGAGATCAGCTACACGGGCACGAACGTCTCGGAGCGCGACCTGGACGTGCTCCTCGCGCACGGCATCCATTGCAATCTGGACGCGCTCAGCCAGATCGACCGCTACGGCCGGCGCGCGCCCGGATCGCGCATCGGGATCCGGATCGACCCGGGGGCGGGGGTCGGGTACAACGAGCACCTCGAGTACAGCGGGGAGCGGCCGACGAAGTTCGGCGTCGGCCTGGAGCGGCTCGATGAGGCGATGGACATCGCCGCTCGCCATGGCCTGGGCGTCGATACCGTCCACTTCCACGCCGGCTCCGGGTGGCTGGGGGACGGGCTTGCCGGCTTCGAGCGGGCGCTCCCTGCGGCCGTCCAGGCGGTCGAACGATTGCGCGCCGCGGGACACGACGTCGTCGAGGTGAACGTGGGCGGCGGCCTCGGGATGCCCGCGCGCGCCGACGAACATGCGATCGATCTCGATGCGTATGCCGCGGTCGTGGCGCGATATCTCGGGCCGCTCGACGTGGTGGTCAGCGCCGAACCCGGCGATCACCTGTCGAAGGACGCGGCGATCCTGCTCGGCGAGGTCGTCACGGTCGAGAGCCGGCGCGGAGTGACGTTCGTAGGGCTCGACATCGGCTGGAACGTCAACTGCGCGTACTTCATCTATGGCTTCGCCCAGGAGCTGGTGTTGTGCCGCGACGCGGCGGCAGCCCGAACGGAGACGGTGACGGTCGCCGGGCACATCAACGAGGCGAGCGACGTGTTCGCCGAAAACTACCCGATGCCGCCGGTCCGCGAGGGCGACATGGTCACGTTGCTGAACGCCGGCGGGTACCTGCAGGCGATGAGCTCCACGCACTGCCTCCGGTCGATGGGGGAGGCGGTCTTCCTGGATCGCTAGGCGTGATCGAGGGCGCCCCAACTGGTGACGCGATCGATGTCGATCGCGATCATCGGGCTCGATTCCAGGGCGTGGGCGGCGTATTGCGGGTACTTGTCGCGGAGGCGCCCGACCGTGTCGGGCGGCACGTCAGTCGGCTCCAGGAGCGTGGCGCGGCCGCTGAGGCGCAACCAGCCGAGGCGGGACCAGTCCTCGTCCCAGCGTTCGACCAGGACGCTCACCTCCGGGCGCGCGTCGATATCGCGGACCCGGGCGAGCGCCCGCTTGTCGTCGGTCGCCTTCGGCTTGTCGTCGAGCGGGGTGAGGAGGCGGGTCCCGGCGGGGTCGACGGCTACCACGATGAAGCAGATCGGGACCGGTCGCGGCTGGCCGTCAGGGTCGATCGTCGCGAGGATCGCCCGACGCGCGGCGATGAGGAAGGCGATCTCGCGCGCGTCGAGTTGCTCGTTCGGCATCGGCGACCATGATGCGCCACCGAACGCGCCCGGTCCTACACTCCGAGCGTGCCCGACACCAGCGTCCCGTCCACCCGCCACGTCACGACCCGATCCGTCGTTTCGGTGCGCGGCGAGACGCTCGAGGTGCGGCCCGACCGGATCGCGGGCGAAGCGCCCCTGGAGATCCGCGCCGCCGGTCCGGATGAGGAACCGGTCCCGGTCGCGGTGACGATGCGGACGCCCGGCCACGAGGCCGAGCTCGCGGTCGGGTTCCTCCGCACGGAGGGCCTGATCGACGGCCCAGAGGACATCGAGGCGACCGAGGGCGGTGATCCCGCGACGCTCAACCAGCCGGACGACATGATCGTGGTCCGGCTCACGCGCCCCTTCGACGCGTCAGCGGTGGCCGAACGGCATTTCGTGGCCACGGCGTCGTGCGGGATCTGCGGCAAGGCTTCGATCGACGAGGTGGCCATGCGGTGCGAGACGCTCCCGGACGGGCCCGTCGTGGCTCGTACGGTGATCCTCGCGCTCCCCGACCTGCTTCGCGCGGCTCAGCGGGCGTTCGATCAGACGGGCGGCCTGCACGCGGCCGCGCTGTTCACGCCCCGCGGCGAACTCATCGACATCCGCGAGGACGTCGGGCGTCACAACGCGCTCGACAAGGTGGTGGGCGCCCAACTGCTCGCCGGTGCCCTGCCGCTGCACGATCGGATCCTCATGGTCAGTGGCCGGGTCAGCTTCGAGATCGTGCAGAAGGCGGCGGTCGCCGGCGTGCCGATCGTCGGTGCCGTGTCGGCGCCATCGGACCTTGCGATCGAGACCGCTGAGCGGCTCGGAGTCACGCTCGTCGGGTTCCTGCGCGGCGACGGCTTCAACGTCTACAGCCACGACCGCCGGATCGACCTGCACGACCTGACCGGCTGGAGCTAGCCGGCGGCTCCCGCGCTCACGCCTGGGGTTTCGGGCGCTCGTTGACGAACTCGAACCCGAAGCGGCCCTTCACGCAGAGGTGGCCGTCCGTGACCGATGAGTCAAGCGGCGAGGTGACCTTGAGGATCTTGTCGTCCTGGACGTGGAGGTCGACCACGCAGCCCACGCCGCAGTACGGGCAGATCGTCGAGGTGACGGTCTGCGCCGATTCATCCCATGTCCCGGCCGCGCGCATGTCGTACTCGGGCTTGGCCATCAGGGCGCCGGTGGGGCAGACCCCGATGCAGTTGCCGCAATAGACGCACGCCGACTCCGGAAGCGGGACGGCCTGCTCGGTCGAGATGCGGGCGTCGAATCCGCGCCCGGCGACCGCGATCGCGAACGTGTTCTGGGCGTCTTCCCCGCACGCCTCGACGCACTTGTAGCAGAGGATGCACTTCGAGTAGTCGCGGACGTAGAGATCGTTGTCGATCGTCGTGGGCTGGGCGACCGTCGCGGCGGTCGCGTCGCCTTCGGCGGGATGGTGGTGACCGGGGGTGCGGTCGTCGCGTTCGCCCGCGGACGTTGGAGGGGCCGGCGGTCC
>CAZFXH010000245.1:0-3081 GCA_964522905.1 uncultured Anaerolineaceae bacterium | reverse complement strand
GGGGCCCCTCGCCGAAGGCCAGCTCGGCTAGCCGACCTCGCGCTCCCGGGGCTCCTGACGCTCAGGATCCGGCGCTACCATCGGGGCCATGTCCGATGCCCCGCCGCCCGTCGGAGGCCCGCTGGCCGGCCTCCGCGTCATCGACCTCTCGACGGTCCTTGCCGGGCCGTACGCGACGATGCTCCTGGCGGACCTCGGGGCGGATGTGGTCAAGGTCGAGCCGCCTGACGGGGACGCGACCCGCGGCTGGGGGCCGCCGTGGGTCGGCGATTCATCGGCCGGGACCCGGACCGCGGCCTACTTCCTCGCGGTCAACCGTAACAAGCGATCGATCCGGCTCGACCTGCGCCACCCGGCCGGCGCCGCCGTCCTGCGTCGGTTGCTCGCCGACGCGGACGTCCTGGTCGAGAACTTCCGGCCGGGCTCCCTGGCCCGGATGGGTTTCGATGCGGCGGCCCTGCGTGCGCTGTACCCCGACCTGGTCCACCTCGCGATCAGCGGCTACGGACCGGATGGCCCGGCCGCGGATCGGCCCGGCTACGACTTCGTGATCCAGGCGGTCGGTGGGCTGATGTCGATCACCGGTTACGCGGACGCCGATGGGGGCCACCCGACGAAGGTCGGCGTCGCGATCGCGGACATCGTCGCCGGACTGTTCGCGACGGTCGGGATCCTGGCCGGCGTGATGGCTCGACGAGCGGACGGTCCGGTGCGCGGCCAGCGCATCGACGTGTCCTTGCTGGCGTCGACGCTGGCGGTGCTCGTGAACCAGGCACAGAACGCGTTCACGACCGGGATCGCGCCGGGCCGGCGCGGCAACGCCCACCCGAACATCGTCCCGTACGAGACCTTCGCCACGAGCGATGGGGAGATCGCCGTCGCGGTGGGTTCCGAGCGGCAGTGGCCGCGCTTCTGCGCCGCGATCGGGGCGCCGGACCTGGCCGACGACCCGCGGTTCGCCACGAACGGCGACCGGGTGACGGCCCGCTCGACGTTGCGACCGCTGATCGCGGAGCGAATGGTCGCGCGCTCGACGGAAGCCTGGCTCAGCGCCCTGACCACGGCCGACATCCCATGCGGCGCAGTCACCGACGTGCTCACGGCCTTCCAGTCGCCAGAGGCGCGCGCTCGCTCGATGCTGGTCGAGATCGAGCACCCGGCCTTCGGCGTCCTCCGACAGGTCGGCATCCCGATCGAATTCGGGAGCACGCCGGGTGCGGTCCGCACCGCTCCGCCGCTGCTGGGCGAGCACAGCGATGAGGTGCTGATCGAGCTCGGCATCGGTCCCGAAGAGCTCGACCGCCTGCGCGCCCAGAAGATCATCTAGGCGGTGCAGGCCTGCACGCGACCACAGGCTGGCTGCGGGTGCCTCGCTGCTAGACTCGGCCCGCTCGAACCGCTTGACCGCTCCGCGCGCCGGAGCGCCGACCGGACCCACGACAGGAGGCCCACCCGACCATGACCGACGATCGCGAACGCTGGGCGCTGATCCTTGGCGCCTCGTCCGGGATGGGCGAGGCCACGGCGATCACGCTGGCCAAGGCCGGCTACAAGATCGCCGGGGTCCATCTCGATTTCCGGGCCGCGCTCGCCCACGTCGAGGAAGTCAAGGCCGCCATCGAGGCAGCCGGGTCCGAGGCCCTCTACATCAACATGAACGCCGCCGACGACGAGAAGCGTGCCGCGGCGCTGGCGACCTTGCGCGAGCGGTTCGATCGATCCAGGGCGGAGGGCCGCGAGCCGTACGTCCGCATCGTCATGCACTCGCTGGCGTTCGGGTCGCTCGTGCCGTTCCTGACGGAGGACCCGAAGGGCGGCGTGGATCGCAAGAAGATGGAGATGACGCAGGACGTCATGGCCAACAGCCTCGTCTACTGGGTCCAGGATCTGTGGCGCGGCGGCTTCCTCGGCCAGGGCTCCAAGATCTATGCGATGACCTCGGAAGGCTCGACGAGGGTCGTGCCCTCGTACGGGGTCGTGTCGTCCGCCAAGGCTGCGCTCGAGTCGCATATCCGCCAGTTGGCGATGGAACTCGCCCGCACCAACAGCGGTGCGACGGCGAACTGCATCCGGGCCGGCGTGACCATCACCCCGGCGCTCCTCAAGATCCCCGAGTCGCAGACGATGATCGACATCACGATGAAGCGGAACCCGACCGGCCGGATGACGACGCCGCAGGACGTCGCGAACGCGATCCTGGCCCTGTCCGGCGACGGCACCGAGTTCATCAACGGCGACATCATCAGCGTGGACGGCGGCGAGTACATCACCGGCTCGTGACGCGGGCATGACCGGCCGGGTGGTCGTCGTCGGCTCGGTCAACATCGACCTCGTCGTGCGGGTCGAACGCCTTCCGGCGCCCGGGGAGACCGTCACGGGTGGCCGGTTCGCCCGGCACCACGGCGGCAAGGGCGGGAACCAGGCCGTCGCGGCCGCGCGGCTGGGTGCTCCGACGTCGTTCCTGGGCGCAGTCGGCGAGGACGACCACGGTCTGGCGGCGCGGGCCGCCCTCGAAGCCGAAGGCGTGGACGTGGCCGAGCTTCGGGCGCTCCCGGACGACGCGACCGGCGTCGCCCTGATCCTCGTGGATGCGAAGGGCGAGAACTGCATCGCCGTGGCCGGCGGCGCCAACACGGCACTCGACCCGGGGCACGTCCGCGAGTCGCTCCAGCGGCTCGGTCCGGGGGCCGGCGACGTCGTGCTCGTCGGGCACGAGATCCCGACGGCTGCTGCGACCGAGGCGCTCCGGTACGCCAAGGCTGCCGGCGCGATCACGATCTTCAACCCCGCGCCGGCCACGGGCGTCGAGCCCGGGACTTTCGCGCTCAGCGACGTCCTCACACCGAACCAGGGGGAGGCGGCCCAGCTCGTCGGGCACGACGGCGACCCCGAGGTCCTGGGCGCCCAGTTGCTCGCGGCGACCGCAGGCGGCGGCCACGTCCTCATCACGCTGGGGGATCGCGGGGCGTTGCTCGTCGGCGGGGAGGGATCGCTGTGGGTCCCGGCACCGGACGTCCCGGCGGTCGACACGGTCGGCGCGGGGGATACGCTCAATGGCGCCCTCGCGGCCGGACTCGCATC
>CAZFXH010000244.1:0-2003 GCA_964522905.1 uncultured Anaerolineaceae bacterium | reverse complement strand
TGCCCGTCGAGGCGGACTTCCGTCGCGCCGGCCTGGAGATGGGCGCCCAGCGTCCCCTCCCCCTGGTAGCCGACGAACAGGATCGTCGCGTCCGGGTCGTCGATGAGCCGCCGCAGGTGGCCCACCACGCGGCCGCCTGTCAGCATCCCGCTGGAGGCGACGATCATGTACGGGCGCGGCGCCCGCTCGATCGCCTGCGACGCACGGAAGTCGTTGGTCACGATCTGCTCCGGGTAGTCCAGCGGGGTCTCCCCCTCGCGCAGCAGCCGGGCCGTCTCCTCGTCGTAGTAACCCAGGTGGCGGCGGTAGATGTCGGAGGCTTTCGAGGCCATCGGGGAATCGAGGTAGAGCGGCAGCAGCGGGATCTCGCCGCGCTCGATGAGCCGATCGAGCTCCCAGACGACCTCCTGGGTACGGCCGATCGCGAACGACGGCACGAGCAGGACGCCGTTCGCCTCGTTGACGAGGTGGATGGTCTCGGCGAGGATCCGGATGGCCTCGTCGTGGGGTTCGTGTTCGCGGCCGCCGTACGTGGACTCGACGAGGACGTAATCCGCGGCCGTCATGATCGTGGGGTCGCGGATGATCGGCGTGCCGGGTCGACCCAGGTCGCCGGAGCAGACGATGACCCGCTCCTCCCCGCCCTCGCGGTCCTGGATCCGCAGCCGGATGATCGCCGATCCGAGGATGTGACCGGCGTCGAGGAACGTGGCCCGGACCCCCGGCGCGACCTCGCGTTCCTCGTCGTAATCGATGGCCCGGAACTGCACCACGGCTCGCTCGGCGTCCTCCACGGTATACAGCGGTGCGTCGAGATCGACGTCGAGCGCGGGCGGCTGTCGTCGCAGGTCGGCCTCCGGATCGCTCGGCCAGGACGCCGACGCCCCCGGCTCCACGCTCGTCGGCACGTGCTCGCCGATCGCGGACCCGCCTGCCGCCGCGAGGTCGATGGCGGTCTGGTAGACGTCCGCCTCCTTGCGGTCGTCCGCCTCGACCTTGTCGGGATGGCGCTTCTCCCAGCGCGCCTCGCGCTTCGCGAACTCCTCGTGGAGGTGCCCGGAGTCGAGAAGCACCAGGGTGGCAAGCTCGACGGTCCCCGCGGTCGCGTGGATCGGCCCGCTGAAGCCGCCCTTGACCAGGAGCGGGAGCAGGCCGCAATGGTCGAGGTGGGCATGGGTCAAGACCACGGCGTCGAGCTCCGCGGGGTCGAAGCCGAACGGGATCCGGTTGCGGCCGGACTCGTTGGGGCTGCCCTGGAACATGCCGCAATCGATCAGGATGCGGGCCCGTTCGGTCTCGAGGTGGAACTGGGAGCCGGTGACGGTGGTCGCGCCACCGAGGAAGTGGATCTGCATGGCCGTCATGGTGACAGCCCGCGCGCCCATCGGGGTATCGTCGCGAGCATGCCCTATGTCAACGCCCTCGCGAGGTCCGCGCGTCTGGACCTGCGAGCGGCGGCCCCCCGCATCCCGGCGCTCATGATCGGCCTGGTCCTGTTCGGCCTCGGCATCGCGCTGATGGTCGAAGCCGGGCTCGGTCTGGGGCCGTGGGAGGCGTTGCACCAGGGCATCGCGCGGCAGACCGGGCTGGAGATCGGCACGATCAGCATCCTGCTGGGCATCCCGATCCTGGCCCTGTGGTGGCCTCTCGGGGAGCGCCCGGGTATCGGCACGTTGCTCAACGTGCTGTCGATCGGTGCGTCAACGAACGTCGGCATCGCCGTCCTGCCGACACCACCGGAGGACGCCACGGTCCTGCGATTCGCGGTGATGCTGGCGGGGGTCGCGGTCATCGCGGTCGGCAGCGCGATCTACCTCTCGACCGATCTCGGGCCGGGACCGCGCGATGGCCTCATGACGGGTGCCGCGAAGCGGTTCGGGTGGTCGATCCGACGAACCCGGACCGCCATCGAGCTGACGGTCCTCGCGATCGGCTGGGCGCTCGGGGGGAGCGTCGGGCTGGGCACGGTCGTCTTCGCGCTCGGCATCGGGCCCCTGCTGCAG
>CAZFXH010000243.1:0-17955 GCA_964522905.1 uncultured Anaerolineaceae bacterium | reverse complement strand
GATCGACCTCGACCGACTAGACGACGACGAGGCGCTCGGCCCCCTGGCCGCGCGGCTGAAGCTCCCGGACCCTGAACGCGAACGGCTCGGCAGCGACCTAGGCCGCGCGAACTCGTGGCGGTCCGAGGGCCGGCTCCACCTCACCCTGGAGGCGCTCGAGCCCGCGGACGACGACTCCGACCGACTGACCCGCCGCGAGATCGACCTGGTCGCCACCCGGAACATCGTGCTCTCCGTCCATTCCGGCCCGGTGGGTGCCGTCCACCGGTACATCGATGGGCTGGACGGCGAGACCCGCTTGGGGGCGCTGAGTGCCGCCGACCTGCTGTCCGCGCTGGTCGACGAGGTCCTCATCGGGTATTTCCAGCTCGTCGAGATGTTCGAGAGCGACATCGACGACCTCGACCAGCGGGCCCTGCACGGCCGACCCAAGGACGACGTCCTCGGTGCCCTCCTTTCAGTCCGACGGCGCATCGGTCTCGTGCGCCGAACGCTAGTGCCGCACCGCGAGGCGCTGGCCGCCCTCGCTCGCCCGGAGATGCAGGCGGAAGAGACCGTGGGTCAGCCATGGCCCGGGTTGGTGGACCGCCTGGAAGGCACCATCGTCGCCGTGGACTCGGTGCGTGACAGCCTGCTCGGCACGTACGACATCTACATGGGCCGCGTGTCGCAGCGCGCGAACGATGTCATGAAGACCCTGACCTTGCTATCGGGCGTGCTGCTGCCCGCGGCCGTGCTGGCCGGGATCATGGGCATGAATTTCCAGGTGCCGCTCTTCGAGGACACGACCAACTTCTGGTTCGTCGTCGGAGCGATGGTCGTGATGGCCGCGGGCATCCTCGCGCTGGCGCGCTGGCGCG
The DNA here is from genome assembly GCA_964522905.1 of uncultured Anaerolineaceae bacterium. Taxonomy (GTDB): domain Bacteria; phylum Chloroflexota; class Limnocylindria; order Limnocylindrales; family CSP1-4; genus SPCO01. Next base: position 17,095 of record CAZFXH010000243.1, on the reverse strand, counting down.
ACTGGATCTAACCCGGCCGTCCGCGGGTGTCAGCCGTCGGCCGTCAGCCGCCAGCCGGAGCGGCGCGGACTTACTTCGATGAGGCGTTGGCGGCGTCCGGCAGGGAGCGCTCGTAGTCCTCGGTCGTGTCCGCGTCAGGCGTCTCGATGGCGGCGGGGACCTGGGCGACAGGCGTCTGGCGAGCCTGGAGCCGCGACAGCACGATCTCGATCGAGGCGGCGACCGGCACCGCCAGGAAGGCACCCAGCAGCCCGCCGACCTGGGCACCCACGAGGAGGCTGAACAGCACGAGGAGCGGCGAGATCCCGATCGTGTTGCGCATGACGATCGGGACGAGCGCGTTGCCCTCGATGATCTGGAGGATGAGGTAGATGAGGGCCACGACGAGCGCGAGCTCGGGCGAGACCGTGGCCGCGACGAGGACGGCCGGGATGGCCCCCAGCAACGGCCCGACGATCGGGATGGCCTCGGTGAGCGCGGCGATCAGGCCGAGGAGCAGGGCGCCCGGCAAGCCGAGCAACGTGTAGGCGATCCCGGTCGCGACGCCGATCGAGCCCATGAGGATCAGCTGCCCGCGGACCCACAGGCCCAGGCGCGTCTCGATCTCGTTCCAGGCGTTGCGAGCCCCGGCGCGCCGGTCCGCCGGAAGGAAGGCCAGGGTGTAGCGCTGCAATCGGGCGTGCTCGACCAGCCAGAAGAACACGATGGCCAGCATCGTGAACAGGAAGACCGCGCCCTCGGCGACGGCGGTGCCGACCTTCACGACCTCACCCGGGCTCGGCGGTGGGGCCGGGGCGAAGAACTCGGAGACCGAGTCGACAAGTGCGGTGATCGACGTGGACAGGGCGACCGGCCGCAGGTTGCTCGCCCACAGGCGTATGTCGTCGAAGAAGGGCGGCAACGAGGCGATGATCCGCTGCCCCTGGTTCACGGCCGCCGGCACCACTACGAACGCCATCCCGATCGCCACGATGAAGAACGCGACGTAGACGACGAGGATCGTCCCGACCCGACCCAACCGGAGGCGCTCGCGTAGCCAGCCGATCATCGGCTCGAGGGCTGAGGCGAGGAGGACCGACACGAACAGGAGCAACAGCACGTTGGCGGCCGCGATCCCGAGCTGGATCAGCCCGTAGACGACCAGGGCGCCGGCGGCGAGGCCCATGCCGCGGATTGCCCAGGTCGTCATGTCGGTTCGCATGTCGCCCGACTGTGGGCGGTCAGCCCGTGTCAATCGTCGTCGGGTGGTGGGGGAGTCGGCTTCGGACCGTCGCCACCTGGCTTGTCGGGCTTGTCGGGCTTGTCGGGCTTGTCGGGCTTGGGTTCCGGCTTGGGTCGGGAGCACGCTCCGTACAGCGAGCCACCCCAGGAGCTCTCGCCCCAGAAGTACGCAGTCGACGAGTCGTAGCCACCGGTGACGCCGGCGCCCCGGCGGGCACGGCGCAGCCAGTCCTGGACGTCCGCCCGCCACGCCGACCGTCCGAGCTCTGCCTTGACGGGATCCACACGCCAGCCGCCGCATGCGACCCGGTACAGCAGCCCGTCCCGGTCGATCGCCTTGCGGGCGCCGGGCTGCGTGCCTCGAGTGAACCACTCCTTGGTGGTGTCCCGCGTCCACGGTCCGGGTCGGCCGCCGGACCAGGCGTCGATGGTCGCCGCGACCAGGTCCTTCGGCCGCTTGAACTTCGCGACCTCCCACTTCCGCGTGTAGTCACGGACGAACGCTCGCCACAGCGGGGCGGCCGCGGTCAAGGAGGTCGCGGCGTCGCCCTTCGACCGCGGGAAGGAATGGTCGCTGTTGCCCATCCACACGCCTACGACGAGGCCGACCCCATCCTTGCCGCTGGCCGGGAGGAAGCCGTACGTCCCGAGGTCACGGGCGTCATTGGTCGTACCGGTCTTGGCGGCAGCCGGCCGGCGCGATCCGCCGGGACCGTTGCGCAGGGCCAGCTTCGCCGCCCAGATCTCGTTCTGGGCGGGGTCGGTGTTGCCGGCCAGGATGTCGCTCACGAGGAACGCCGTCTGCGCGGAGATCGCCTGATCGCCCTCGGCCTTCCCGGCCTCCCAGACGACCTTGCCGTCCGGGCCACGGATCTCGAGGACCATCCGTGGGGGCACGCGGACGCCGCCGTTGGCGATCGTGCCGTAGGCGGACGTCAGGTCGAGCGGACGGACCTCGACGGTGCCCAGGGCGCCCGCCAGCCCCGACTGCAGGAAGGCCGTGCGACCACCCGCGAACCGGATGCCCATCGCCTCGGCCGCGTCGGCCACTTTCTCGTTGCCGACGCGGTGGAGCGCTCGGATGGCGGGGATGTTCAGCGAGTACTGGAGCGCCCGGCGGACGAGGACCGGGCCGCGCTCACGCTGGTCGGCGTCGCGCGGAGCCCAGTCCTGGGCGCGGTCGAACTCGGTGGTCACGTCGAGGAGAAGGCTGCCCGGGCTGAGGCGGTTGGCCTCGAACGCCGCGGCGTAGAGGATCGGCTTGAACGCCGACCCCGGTTGGCGGGCGCCGTCGCCGGCCACGTCGTACTTGGGCTCGAACCGTTTGTTCGCGAGGTCATCCCGCGCGTAGCCGGCACTGCCGGCATAGGCGAGCACGTCGCCCGTCCGGTAGTCAAGGGCGACGAGCGCCCCGTTATGGAGGTCCTTCCCGCGCAACGCCGTGATCCAGCGTCGGTCTCCGGACGGGATCTTCAGCGCCTTGAGCATCGCCGCCGCCTTCTTGCGGGAGATGTTCGGCGAGATGGAGGCCGCCGCGAGCCAGCGTTCGGCGAGCTGCTGCGCCTTCCAGTCGAGCGTCGTGATGACCCGGTAGCCGCCGCGCTCCAGGTCGGCGTCCGGCCCCAGGATCGCCTGCAGCTGGCGGCGGACCTGCCACGTGAAATGGCCGCCGGGCATGCGGATGGGTCGCTCGCCGACCAGGACCACGGGCTCGGCCAGAGCGGCCTCCATCTCGTTCGGTGAGAGCTTGGTCCAGCGCCCGGCAGTCGCGAGGCCACCGAGGACCCAGTCGCGTCGGACGACCGGTGCGGCGTCGCGCGGCACGACGAGCCGCCCCTCCTCGTCCTTCACGGCGTGACGGTATGGGTCCAGAATCGATGGGGCCTTCGGCAGCCCGGCCAGCAGCGCAGCCTGGGCCACCGTCAGTTCCGCAAGATCGGTCACGCCGAAGTAGACGTTCGCTGCTGCGGCGATGCCGTACGCCTCGTGGCCGTAGTAGATCTCGTTGAGGTACGCGCTGATGACGCGCTCCTTGCCGGAGGCGCCCGGGTACTCGTCGGTCAGCCGCAGGGCCTGGATGATCTCCTTGGCCTTGCGTAGGTAGCGATCGGATCCGTTGGTGACATCCTCCGGCAGGAGCCGGGCTCGGACCAGCTGCTGGGTGATCGTCGAGGCGCCACGCTCGCTCACGCCCGACGCGTTCTCGGCGACGGCGGAGATCAGGGCCGCAGGATCGATGCCGGCGTTGTCCCAGAACGAGCGGTCCTCGGCGGTCGTGGTCGCATCCAGGACCAGGGTCGGAATATCGGCGTAGTCGATCACGCGGCGGCGCTCGTCCTGGAACCGCCCCAGCTCCTGATTGCCGTCGCGGTCGTAGACGATCGTCGGTTGGGCAAAGGACAGCTTGGCCAGATCGCTCGGGTCGGGCAGATCGGTCGAGAGGACGCCCAGGGCGGAAACGGACACGATCCCGGCAAGTCCGACGGCCACGACTGCGGATGAGACCACGGCCCCCAGGACCATCCCCACACGCCGTGCGCGGACCGGGGGCGGCGGCCGGCGTCGCATCCCCTCGGCCCGACGGATCGCGACGATCCGCGTGGTCCTGCTCACGGGGATGCACCGGGCATGCTGGGATGACCGACGGCGGTGAGCATGCGGAGATGCTGGGGGGGCGATGGTGACGGACGTGCGGGCTCGCGGGGCGCGCCTGGTTGCACCACCGTGACAGCGCGGGCGATGGTTCACGGTCGCGGCTACCATGGCCGCTCGTTTCGGAGGAGATCGCCCATGTCGGATGAACCCAGGCACTCCGACCCGGAGACCGGCACGATCGTGGTCGCCGGCACCGGCCGGGTCTCCGTTGAGCCCGACGTCGCGGACCTGCGCCTCGGGGTCTCGGTCGCCCGGCCCACTGTCGATTCGGCGCGCGCGGTAGCCGCGGAGACGATGGACGCGATCCTGGTCGCGGTCGCGGACGCCGGGCTCGAGCGGCGTGACGTCCGGACGACGCTGCTGTCCGTGCAGCCACGCTACGACTACCGAGAGAACCGGCAGCCGTTGCTCACCGGGTACGAGCTGTCGAACATGGTCGAGGTCACGGTCCGCGACCTGACCCGCCTCGGCGACGTCGTAGACGGGACTTTGCGCGCCGGCGCCACGAGCATGGACGGACTCTCGTTCCGCGTCGCCGACCGCGCGCCGGCCGAACGCGAGGCCCGGCTGCATGCGATGGCCGAGGCTCGGGCGCGGGCCGAGGTGCTTGCGGAGGCGGCCGGACTCGCCATCGTGGGCGTGTCCGACATCGTCGAGGGCGTCGTCGCCTCGCCGCCGGAGCCTCGCTACAAGGCGGCCCGCATGATGGTCTCGGAGGACGCATCGACGCCCGTCGAGGCGGGCTCCCTGGAGATCGCCGTCCGCGTCACGGTGACCTACCGGGCGCGCTGAGCGCGAGCAGGCTAGCCGCCCTCCACGACGATCCGCAGCAGGTTGCCGCCGGAGAGGTCGGTCGCGTACAGCTCGCCGGCCGCGTCCTCTGCGATCGCGCTGACCGAGCGCCCGCTCTTGTGGGCCAGCGTCGGCTCTCGGAGCTCGTCGAGCGCCGGGTCGAGGACCCAGAATCGACCGGAGCAATAGTCGGCGAAGACGTACCAGCCGCGCAGTGCCGGTTGCGCCGCGCCGCGGTAGACCGTCCCACCGGTCACCGAGCAGCCCAGGTCGTGGCTGTACTGGGTCACGGGTAGCGTCAGCTCGTCGGTCAGGCACTCGTCGCCGCCGTCGCGGTAGCAGGACGAGCCTTCCATGATGTTCCAACCGAAATCGAGACCGCCGACCCCGGCACGCGCGACGTCGATCTCCTCGAGGTCGCCCTGCCCGACGTCGCCGATCCATAGATCGCCGGTCGCCCGGTCGAAGCGGATCCGCCATGGATTGCGCAGCCCCGTGAGCCAGATCTCCGGGCGCCCGCGGTCGATGAACGGGTTGTCCGCCGGGATGCCGTAGGGCGGGTCGCCGCCTGCCTGCGAATCGATGTCGATGCGCAGGACCTTCGCGAGCAGCGTCTGGACCGAGCGCCCGGAATCGAGCGGATCTCCACCGCCCCCGCCGTCGCCGGTCGAGATATACAGGAACCCATCGGGCCCGAAGGCGAGCCCGCCACCGTTATGGTTCCCGAACGGGTCGTCCATCCGCAGCAGGACGACCGCGCTGCCGGGATCGGCTCGATCGCGGTCCTGGGCGGACGTCTCGTAGGACGCCACGATCTGCCTTCCGTCGAGCGCGGTGTAATAGATGAAGAACCGACGATCCCCGGCGGCGGGATGGAAGGCGAGACCCAGCAGCCCCCGCTCGCCGCCAGCGGTGACCATGCCGGCGATGTCGAGGAAGGGCTGCTCGACCAGGGCGCCGTCGCGAATGATCCGAATGCGGCCGCTCTGCTCCACGACGAAGAGGGTTCCCGGATCGTCCGGCCGCCAGGCGATGTCGAGCGGTGACTGCAGACCGCCGACCACAGGCTCAAGGCCGAGACGGGGCGCTTCTCCGACCGGTCCGGGGGTGAAGCTCGGCGGGGCAGGCGTGCTCACCGCAGGGGGCGTCGGGGCCGAGGTGGCCGATGGCGAAGCTGGGATCCCGCCGCTCGCCGCCGCCGAACGCTCGGAGGGGGCCCCGCAGCCCGCCACGAGCGCGATCCCGAGCAGCGCGCCGATCAGATCCCGGAGTCGGGGGGCAGGGCGACGTGGTCGGTACATCGGTCGATCGTATCCGGAGGCTCCTCGAGAGGCTCCGGCGCTCCGCGACGGACCCGGCGACTGCTACGCTGCGCTGCCGGAGGGACAGAACGATGGATGCCTGGGAGCTGGACGACCTTGACGCTGTACAACGGGCCAAGGGCACGCCATACCACGAATTCCTGTCGGTGCCGGACCTGTCGGGCGGGCTCTACGTGCTCGAGGCGGGCGCGGCGGACAGGCAGACCCCACACACCGAGGACGAGCTGTACGTGGTCATGTCCGGTCGGGCGCGGATGACCGTCGGCGACGAGGTGCGAGATGTCCGTGCCGGCACGGTGGTCTTCGTCGCGGCGGGCGTCAGCCACCGGTTCCACGACATCGAGGAGCGGCTCGTGCTGATCGTCGCCTTCGGTCCGGCCGAGAACTCGCGGGGCTGATCCGGCGCGCCTCGACCCCACGCCGTCGTCTGCCACGCGACAGCAGACCCGGCAGATGCCTTACTCGGCAGCCGCGGCGGCACGTACCTCGACTGCGGCCGCCAGTTCGAGCGCCAGCTCCGGTCCCCGCCCGACGGGGTCGTGGCGGAAGAAGACGAAGACGTCGTCGCCCGCGGCGAGGAACGGGACCAGCCGCTCTGCCCACGTCGCGATCTCGCCTGGCGTGTAGTCGTGGCGTCGCAGGCGCAGGTAGAGGAACGGAGCCGTCCGGCGCAGCGTCGGCGGCTCCTCGTCGTCGGGGTCTTCGGACGCGCACAACGCCGCCCCCGCGGCCGTGAGCGCGGCCACCGTCTCGTCCACCTGCCATGAGGGATCGCGGAGCTCGACGGTGAGTGGCAGGTCGCGCGGCCAGGCCGCAAGGAAGGCGGCCAGTCGCGCGTCGTCGCGGTGAAGCGTGTCCGGCGCTCGGACGAGCACGGTCCCGAGACGCTCTCCGAAGGCACGGTACGGTCCGGTCAGCCACGGCAGCCCCCGCTCGGGAGAACCACCGAACGCGCCCCACGACCCGCCGCGTTGGGCTTTGACGCTGAACCGGAACGAGGGCGGCGTGGCCTCGAGCCAGGCAGCCACCTTCGCGGCGGACGGCTGCTGGTAGAAGGTGTTGTTGAGCTCGACTGCTCCGAGCCGGGTCGCGAAGTGGCGGAGCAGGCCCTCGCCGCGCAGGCCCGCCGGGTAGAAGCGCGGGCTCCAGTCCGGGTAGGCGAACCCGCTCGTGCCGGCGTACAGGCGGCCGGGTGCCGGGCCGTCAGCCGTCGGCGTCGACCCCGGCCCGCTCGGAGACGGCGCGCATCGAGCGCTGGATGACCGAGAGGTCCGCCTCGTCGATCGCGGAGAGGAAGTGCTCATCGATGCCGCGCAGGTGCGTTCGGGACGCTCGGCGCAGCCGGTCGAGCCCGGCCGTGGTCAGGACGGCCTCCGCCCCGCGGGCGTCGGACAGGCACGCGTCGCGCTGCACCAGGCCGTCGAGGACGAGCCGGTCGATCAGGCGCGTGACGCCGCTCTTGCTGAGGATCACGCGGTCGGCCAGCTGGCGCATCCGGATCCGTCTGTCGGGGGCGTCCGCGATGGTCAGCAGCGCGTCGTATTCGGCGAGCGACAGGTCGTGCTCCGCACGCAGCTCCTCATCGAGCCGGCGCGTGAGCCGGGCATGCGCCTGCAGGAACGCGCGCCAGGGTTCGATCCGGGGGTCCTGCGGAGAGAGCGGCCGGACGTCGGCCCCCTCGGTGACCGTCATGGTCTCGATGCTACACCCTGGCCGAGGCCCTACGACTGGTTGACAACGCAACGATATCCGGATATGTTTGCGTCGTCAACTATTCTCGGAGGAACACACCACACTCATGACCATCTGGAAGATCGATACCGCCCACACCCAGGTCAATTTCTCGGCAAAGCACATGATGGTGACCACGGTCCGCGGCACGTTCCACGACGTGGCTGGGATCATCGAGCTCGACGAGAGCGACCCCACTCGTTCGCGCGGCGAGTTCCGAGTCGGCGCCGCCAGCGTCGACACGAGCTTCGGGGCTCGAGACGCGCACCTGCGATCGGCCGATTTCTTTGACGCCGAGGGCTTTCCCGACATCACCTTCGTCTCGACGGAGATCAGCCAGGTCGGCGACGGCAAGTTCAAGGTCACCGGCGACCTGACCATCCGCGAGACCACCGGGCCCCAGACGTTCGACGTCCAGCTCGAGGGCATCGTCCCGGGCATGAGCGGCGCTCGTCACGCCGGCCTGTCGGCCACGACGACGGTTGCACGCGAGGACTGGAACCTCAACTGGAACGTCGCCCTCGAGCAGGGCGGATGGCTCGTCGGCAAGGAGATCAAGCTCGACATCGCCATCGCGGCCGACGAGGTCGCCGCCCCGGAGACAGCCGAGCTCGTCAGTACCGCATCGTAGGGGGATCGCGCGGCGGCCCAGCGGCGGTCCAGTCGGTCTTCGCACCCATCATCAGCGCGTCTCCTCCGCGCGAAGGACGCCCCGGCGCTGCCGGGGCGTCCGTGTGTCCGCCGGCCGTCGCTGCCACCGGCAGCCCCCTTCGCCGTGCCATCATCGGGCGCGATGGCTGGCCTGCCCCGCGTCACGGACAGCGCACCCGATGTGATCGTGATCGGTGGCGGGATCGTCGGGGTGTCGAGCGCGGCGCACCTCGCGGCGTCGGGCCGCACGGTCGTGCTGCTCGAGCGGTCGGAGATCGCGTCCGGAGCATCGGGTCGTAACTCCGGGGTCGTCCAGCATCCGTTCGATCGGGTCCTCGTCGACCTGCATCTCGAGACCGTTGCCCTGTACCGGGCCCTGGCGGAGACCGGGCTCGAGGGGTTCACGCTACCCGCTGAGCCGGCGGGGCTGCTCATGGTGACCCACGATCCGGACGTGGCGTCGCGACTGGCGGCTGCCCTCGCCGAGACGCACGCCGGGCTGCTTCCCATGTTCGTGAGTCCGGACGAGATCCGGACCGTCGAGCCCGCTCTTGCCGCGGGCGTGGCCGCCTGCCGCCTCGCGATCGGGTATCCGGTCGCTCCGGCCGCCGCGACGCGCGCCTACGCCGCCTGGGCGAGGCAGCTCGGGGTCGACATCCGTGTCGGTGAGCCATCGCGCCCATGGCTGGAAGCGGGCCGGGTCGCGGGCGTGGAGCTCGCCGACGGTCGACGACTCGGGGCCGGGCAGGTCCTCGTGGCGGCCGGGCCATGGACGCCGGAGCTCATCGACCCGAGCGGGGCGTGGCGGCCCATCCGGTCGTTGTGGGGTGTCGTCGTCGGGGTGACGCTGGCGGAGCCACCGGCCCATGTCCTCGAAGAGGCAGCGATCGAGATCGAGCCCGGGACCGAACACGCCGGCGCGCGCAGCGCCACCGGCGAGTCCTTCAGCCTGGTCACGGCCGGCGGCGCCAGCTCCCTTGGATCCACGTTCCTCGACGCCGAGCCGGATCCCCCCGGTCTGGTGCCGGCCCTGCTTGCCCGCGGGATCGGCTACGTCCCGGGAATCGCCTCGGCGCGCGTCGGTGCGCACCGGGTCTGTGCGCGGCCGCTGTGCATCGACGGACGGCCGCTGGTCGGTCGCGTGCCGGGGATCGACGGACTCTGGGTCGCCGCCGGCCACGGCCCGTGGGGCATCTCGACGGGACCCGCAACCGGCCGGCTCCTGGCAGAACTCGTGGACGGCCGCGTGGCGGCGCCGCCGCAGGCGCTCGACCCGGCACGGTTCGCGCCTCCGCCGCCGGGCTAGGACCGGTGCCCACGCGGGCGGGTGCCGGTCAGCGCCACCCTTCCGCGTTGAACAGGTAGAACGTCGTCTGGGCCCACGCCTCGCGAAGCGCCGTCCAGCGCTCGGTGACCGGTGGGAGCAGCGGACGGCCCACGAGGTCGATGGCCTCGTGGGGGCCGAATGGCTCGGGCGCCGGCGAGGCGTCACCGGACGGCAGCGCCGTCCCGGCGAAGTGCGGCTTGACGCGATCGATACGGGCGACCACGGCGTAGGCGGCCATCGTCGCTGCAGGGTACTCCGGCGGGCAACCCCCGACTATCCTTTGGGCATGACGTTGACCCAACGACGCTACGGCGCCCAGAGCATGACATCCACGCTGCGCGACGTGCTGGTCAAGCGGCCGGATCAGGCGTTCGGTCGCGCCTTCGAGGAACCTGCGCACGGGTTTCTGTACCCGGTCGACCTCGATGTGGCGCTCCGCGAGCACGATGCGTTCGTGGAGGTCCTCGCGAGCCTCGGTCCGACCGTCCACATGCTCGAGGCCGAGACCGACGATCCGGACCTGATCTACCCGTTCGATCCCTTGCTGGTGACCGATCGCGGGGCGATCCCGCTCCGGCCCGGCAAGCCGAACCGGGCCGGCGAGCCGGACGTGCTCGAGGCCTGGACCCAGGCGGCCGGCATCCCGACGCTCGGGCGCATCGACCCGCCCGGGACGATCGAGGGCGGCGACACCTTCTGGCTTCGGCGTGACCTGTTCTGCATCGGGCGGACACTGCGGAGCAACGCCAGCGGCGTCTTCCAGCTGGCCGACCTGGTCGGTGGCGACATCCGCGTCTTCGACGTGCCGTACTGGAAGGGACCCGCCGAGCTCATCCATCTCATGAGCGTGATCTCGCCGGTCGCCGACAACCTCGTGGTCGTGTACCTGCCGCTCCTGCCCGCCGGCTTGTGGGAGCTGCTGGCCGATCTCGACATCCGGATGATCGAGGTGCCTGAGGCGGAGTTCCCGACGCTCGGCTGCAACGTGCTGGCGGTCCGGCCCGGTGTCGTGATCATGGCCGAGGGCAACCCGGTGACCGCCTCCGCCCTCGCCGCGGTCGGCTGCGAGGTGCACACCTACCCGGCGACCCAGATCGGGATCAACGGCTCGGGTGGGCCAACCTGCATGACCCGGCCGATCCTGCGTGACTGAGGCGCCCGCCGCGCCGGCCGTCGATCGCGACCGGATCATCGAGGACCTTCGAGCGCTCGTCCACATCCCGAGCATCACCGGCTCCGAGGAGCGCGTTGCAACGTGGGCGGCCGACGCGCTCGGGGAGCTCGGCATGTCGGTCGAGGTCGTTCGGCCGGATCCCGCCGAGATCAGGTCAGACGCGGCGTGGCCCGGCGAGGAGATGCCGCGCACGTCGCTCCCCGTCGTCATCGGACGGGCCGGCGCGGCGGGCGATGGCCCGCGCGTCATCCTGTCGGGCCACCTCGACGTCGTACCACCCGGCGATCCCGCGACGTGGACGGCGGACCCGTGGGGCGCCGAGATCCGCGACGGGCGGCTCTACGGCCGAGGCGCCTGCGACATGAAGGGTGGGGTCGCGTCGATCCTGGGCGCGGTCCGCGCCCTGCGCGCGAGCGGCGACCTGGAACGCCTGCACGGGGAGCTGATGGTCGTGCTCGTCCCGTCGGAGGAAGACGGTGGCCAGGGCACGCTGGCCGCGATCCGGGCCGGAGCCACGGGTGATCTCGTCATCATCACCGAGCCATCCAACCTCGACGTCGTCGTCGCTCATGCGGGCGCCATCACGTTCCGGCTCACCGTCCCCGGCCGGGCAGCCCACGCCTCGCAGCGGCGCGAGGGCGTCTCCGCGCTCGACAAGCTGTTCGTCCTGACCCGGGCCCTCGAAGTGGACGAGACGCGCCGCAACGGCAGCGAGACCGACCCGCTCATGACGGCTCTGGGCCTGCCCTACCCGACGATCATCGGCATCGTGCAGGGCGGCGAGTGGGCCTCGACCGTCCTCGACCGGGTGACGGCCGATGGACGCTACGGCGTTCGGCTCGGGCAGTCGGCGGTGGAGGCGGAGGCCGAGTTGCGGGTCGCGGTCGCCGAGGCGTGCGCCGCGGACGACTTCCTGCGCGAGCATCCCGCCACGATCGAGATCACCGGCGGGCGGTTCGGGTCGGCCCGGATCCCGTCCGATCACCCATTGCCCGCTGGGCTGGCCGATGCGGCGGAAGCGGTCACGGGGCGACGACCGGTGCTCCTCGGCGAGCCCTACGGCGCGGACATGCAGATGTTCGTCAACGTCGGGGAGACACCGTGCGTGATCTTCGGCCCCGGGGATGTCCGGGTGGCGCACAGCGCCGACGAGTTCGTGCCGCTCGACGAGGTCGAGGCCTGCGCCCGCGTGCTGGCAGCGTGGGTGATCGGGGAGATCGGGACCGCCTAAGGCCCCGCCACAACCGCCGAGCGGCGCGCCAGGACGAGCATGAACGGCACGACGACGAGGGCTGCTCCGAGGAGCCCGAGCGCGGCGAAGGACGCCGCGGCAAGGACGATCCCGGAGCCCAGGCTTGCCGCAGCGGCCGAGCTCCAGATGAGGCCGTCCGTGAGCCCCTGGACCCGAGTCCGCTCGGCGAGCGACAGGCCCCTCGTGAGGAGCGCCGAGCCGGCCACGTAGCCCAGGTTCCACCCATAGCCCAGCAGGAAAAGGGCCGCGAACAGGATGACTCCACCGCTCGGCGGGGCGACTGCCGCGAGCAGGGCCGCGCCCGCCACCGTCGCGAGGCCGGCCAGGATGACCGGCACGCTCCCGTATCGATCCGTCAGGCGACCGGACACGGGCGACAGCCCGTACATCCCGAACGTGTGACCGCTGATGACGAGTCCGACCGCTGCGAGATCGTGGCCATGGTCGGCCATGTGCAGCGGGGTCATCGTCATGATCAGCACCATTACGACCATCCCGGCGATGAGGGCGACGATGGCGACCGGGACGTTCGGGCGCGCGAGCACGCTGGAGAGCGAGATCGCCGCGGATCGGTCGGAGCTGGCCTCGTCTTCCGGTGACGCGTACGCAAGGTCGTACGGGTCGGGCCGGAGCAGGACGTACGAGATGAGCGCGGCCGCACCGACGAAGGCCACCGGGACCAGATAGGCGCCGCTGAGCTCGGGCAGCCCGAGGCCCACGGCGAGGACGCCGGCGGGTGCGGCGAGGTTCGGTCCCACGACTGCCCCGACCGTGGCGCCCCACACGACCACGCCGATCGCGGATGCGTGGCGCTCCGGCGGCACGAGATCCGCGGCGGCGTAGCGCGACAGCTGGTTGGACGCGTTGCCGAACCCGATCAGAAAGGTGCCGACGAGCAGCAGCGGCAGAGAGGCCAGCACGATCGCCGCGGTCCCCACTAGCGCCCCGAGCACCCCGAGCCCATACCCAGTCGCGAGGCCGAACCGGCGGCCCCGCCGAACCATCGCCTGCGACAGGGTGACCGCGCCCACGGCCGCGCCCATGACCACCGCCGCCCCCGGCGCGCCACTCCACGCGCTCGTGCCGGCGATCTGCTTGGCGGCGATCGTGGCGACGGTCACCGCCGCGATGTGCCCGGTGCTCCCCAGCGCGACCCCCGCGACGAGGGCCCAGATTGTCCGCCGGCGGAGGCGCTCGAGCTCGCTGGGCCGCAGACTGGCAGTCATGGCACGCGATGATGGATGCGCGTGAGCATTATTCGAGACCGAGGGTCAGCGCTTCGACCGTATCCGCCAGCGCGTCCGTGCCCGACACGCTCGGTCCGTCGGGCGATGCGTTCGCGGATTGCTCGCCTCGTCCCGCCACGCCGGGCCGCGCCTCCTCGACCAGCCGGCACAGGGCATTCACGAGCCGCATCTGCTCCGGCGTCCTGCAATCCGCCTCGAGCAAGCGAGGGCTCGCGATCACGAGGGCGATCGCCCTCGCCCGGGACACGGCCACATTGAGCCGATGACGGCTGTACAGGAAGTCCATGTCCCGCGGTGCGTCGTCGCGGCTCGAGCTCGCCATCGAGTAGATCGCGATCGCCCCCTCCTGGCCCTGGAACTTGTCGACCGTGCCGACACGCACGTGCAGCCCGGGCGCGAGCCGACGCTCGATCTCGCCATGGATGAGCGCTACATGGGCGTTGTAGGGCGCGACCACGATGACGTCCTCGACTCCGATGGGATCGGACTCGCCGTGCCGGTTCGTCCAAGGCTGTCCCAGCGCGGCTGCGACGGCGTCCGCGACCGCCGCGGCTTCCTCCCTCGACCGTGACCCATTGCCGTCGTGATCGATGCCGATGTACCGGATACCTGCGCCTTCGAGCAACGGCTCGTCCGACTCGATGCGCTGGAGGCCTGTCGACGGATGGGTCCCGAGCCGGCCGTCGTAGAACGTGTCCGAGATATAGCCATTGACGGCCGGATGCATCCGCCACGTCGTGTCAAGGAAGACGCCGAGACGGTCGTCGATGGTCGCGGCGCCTCCGAGCAAGTGCTCCAGGGCGGACACCCCCGAACCTTCGGGATGGACGCCCTGACTGACCTGGGGCAGCTGGTTGGGATCCCCGAGCAGCACGACCGATCGCGCCGCACCGCTCATGGCGATGACGTTGGCGAGCGACATCTGCCCGGCTTCGTCGACGAAGAGCACGTCGACCGCATCGACCATGTTCGGGCGGGCGAACAGCCACTGGGTTCCTGCCGCCAGGTCGAATCGACCGTCGCGGATGCCGGTCTCGACCTCCTCGTTGTTCGCGGCCAGCCGGACCCCGGCATCGTTGCGGAGCTCATCGCCCGTTTCGCACTTCTGGATCGCCCGCAGCGGCACACCGGCCTCGACCGCGGCCTCGCTGACGGCCTCGAGCATGTTGGTGATCGCCTTGTGTGACTGCGCGGCCACGCCGACGCGACGACCGCGGCCAATGAGCTCCACGATCATCCGGGCACCCGTGTAGGTCTTCCCCGTCCCCGGTGGACCCTGGATCGGCAGGACGGTGTCCTCCAGCCCGGCCGCGATCCGGCGCGCGCCGTTAACGAGGTCCTTGCCGTGCCGCACCAACGGTGTTCCCGCCTCGACGCCATCGACGCGTGGCGGTTGGCGAGTGAGCAGATCGCGTGCGGCCCGGAAGGGGCCGTCGCCCTCGATGCCGTTCGCGATGACATGGTCCGCGATCCGCAGCAACGCGGACGGCATCACTCCCGCGCCGATGGGCTTGGTGGGGATGAGCGACGTCGGGTGATACCCGAGCCTGGATGGTCCGCGCTTGAGGTCGATCGTGCCGTGCACGTCGTCGACATCCATGACCTCACCCGCGTCCGAGCCGAAGTCCCCGTGGGCTGGGTTCGGGTCGACGACCTTGCTGCCGCGCCGAAACTTGTGGTCCTGGGGCGGGAACCTGTAACGCCGAACGATGCTGTGCGCGATCTTCTCGACATCCTCCAGGTAGCGCAGCCCGCCGATCCCTTCGCTCGCCTCGATGAGGTCTTCCGTGGACTTCTGGCGCAGATCGTGCCACAGCCACCAGGCCGGCTTCTCGTCGCGACGATGCCAGTCGAGCACCTGGGCCAACAGCCAGCGCCCGTGCTGTTCGGGCGTTCGCTGATCGCGGTCGGCCGGCACGCCCTCGGTCAGGGCATCGATCCGCTCCTGGACCTCGGCAGCGCGAACGGTCTGGCCCTCGCTCGGCGCCCCGTCGCGAACGACTGGTCGCTCCCACCCTGCATCCGCGAAGTTGTCGACGGCCTCCGCTCGACGGTCCTCCAGCCAGGCTCGGAGCATCAGCGTCGAGACACAGTCGTCGCGGTTGTAGTCGGCGATCCCCTTGAGGATCGAATCGTCACGCTCGGCCATCCAGCGCTCGTACTCGACGACGCTGAACCCGGCCTCGGTGACGGGCCCTTCCCGCTGCGGCAGGTAGAACTTCTCGATCTGCTTGAGCGAGTAGGACTCGACCGAGGCCCGCACCCCCTGGCGTACGACGTTCAGGAGGTCCACGAACACCCCGCCGCGCAACAGGCGGTCGACCTCGTCCTCGCGCGTGGCGTGGCGCTGCATCAGCCGTTTCACCGCACCCGACTCATAGCCGCCGTAATGGTAGACATGCATGTCCGGGTGAGCATCGAGCCGGTCGATCAAGAGGTCGATGAGCGCCTCGAACGCCGACTTCTCCTCCTCCCGGTCGTGGCCCCAGAACGGCAGGTAGGCGGGCTCACCGTCGACCTCGACGGCGACCCCCAAGAGGTATTCGAGGCCACCGTCGAGCGCCCACGGATCGGCCTCGATGTCGAAGAAGACGTCCCACGGCGTTGGTTCGGGGAGTGCCGCCAGCCCACGGCCCACGGCGTCGGGCTCGGGCGGGATGAGCTCGAAGATCCGCTCGTGGGTCCGACGTTCATGGAGCTGGAGTCGCGCTTGGTCGCTCAGGCGTCGCAACGCGCGGGGGCTGACATCGTTCACGACCGCGTCGTTCGGTAATCCAGCGATCGCCGTCAAGGTCGGCACGCCGTCATCCAGGAATCGCTCCGTATCAACGCGTCGCATGCCGGCGACTATCGAAGGGTGATCGTCGTCGCGCCGCCGTTGGATGCAGGTGGGATACCAGACGCAGACGCGACAGTGATCGACCGGGTCGGGGTACGTGTCCATGGCTCGCGAACCGCCGAGCACACGCGCCTCGAAGCGGGCCTTGGCATGGCGGTAGTAGGCCGCATAATCCTCGAGGCGATGGGGGTGCTCGATGCCGTCTCCGGTCACGACATAGACCGTTTCCGGCTTCACGCCCTGCAGCCGCTCGAGCAGGTCCGCGTAGACGCACATCTGGATGATCGCGGCCGCCTTGACGCCGCGCGACAGCTTCGTGTCCGCGATGTCGTAGCTGTACGAACCAAGGACCGGGCTCGGCCGATCCGTCCTATAGAGGAAGTCGGCGTGCCCGCGCCAATGCCCATCGAAGAACGTCGCCTGGAAGATGACGTCGGCTCCCGCACGCATCGCCGACAGCGTTGCCGCCTCGGCTTCGCGGAGCTGGTCGGGCGTCGAGAGCGCCGTCTTGTCGATCTCGACGATCGAACGCCCGGCACTGCGCAGGCCCGCCAGGTGAGCCGCCTCGTGGGCGTCACCGCGATCCTGCATGAGCCGAACGGTGAGGTCTTCGCGGCGGTGCGGGCGCTCCCAACGGTCCTCAGCCCGCCCAAGCTCGAGGGTGGACAGGTGATCGCACGCGAGGTAGCCGACGAGGTCGGTGGCACTGACGATCAGGGTGCCGTCGGGGGCCTTGTGCACGTCGCCACGATAGACGGAGCCCGCGACAGCTTGCCTGTCAGGGCGCGCTATCCTCGGTCGGTGAGCAGCCGCGAGCGCGATCCCGAGCTCCCCGACCCACTGCGGCCCTCCCGCGAATCAGTCCGCGAGACGCTCATCGAACG
>CAZFXH010000242.1:0-12513 GCA_964522905.1 uncultured Anaerolineaceae bacterium | reverse complement strand
CCCTTCAGGGTCGTCCATGCGGTACCCGAGGTCGGCAGGACCGATAGTTCCGCCGAGGAGGCGACCAGCGATCCGGTGGACGCCTGCGCGACGAGGAACGGCAGGAGCAGGGCCGGGAGCAGCAACACGATCGGGATCATGGCCAGCAGGTCGCGCATCCGCCGCGGCTGGCGTGCCAGATCGCTGTTGCGGCCAGTAGGTCGGGGGGCGGGAGCCTCCGTCGCAGAGCGCACGGAGTAGGGGAGACTCTTGTATCGCAATGGATCGTCCTCGTCGTGGGACCCGGACCGGCGATGACGCGCGCGGCTGGGGATGGGCCCGTCGGTGATCCGCATCTCCAGACGCTGTCCGGCTTCCGTGGGATCAATCGCACCGTATGTCGCCGGCACGACGAAGACGACTGACGAGGTGGTCCCCTGGACCGTGGCCCTATGGTTCGGGCGTCCTCACCCGAAGTGCGCAGACAACACAAGACCGCATCAGGGGACCGGTTGCCCGCGCGGTGCACCGCGGCACCGGCCGTCGTCGGGAGCCTGTTTCGGCGGCCCCGATTCAGCCCGGGCCGACGGACTCGCCCGGGGCCGGTTCGTGGACCGTGATGTCGCGGAGCCCGCGGTCCGCGAGCGCGGTCCGCAGGGCCTGCGGCGTCCCAGCCAGGATCGGGAACGTGCCGTAATGGAGCGGCACGACGTCCTTGACGCCAAGCAGCTCCACGGCCAGCGCCGCCGCTGTGGGATCCATCGTGAAATGCCCGCCGATCGGCACCATCGCGAGGTCCGGGCGGTGCAGGTCACGGATGAGTGCCATGTCACCAAATACCTGGGTGTCGCCGGCGTGATAGATGCGATAGCCGTCCTCGAGCTCCACGACGAAGCCCGCCGGGTCGCCGAGATACAGCGTCGTCTCGCCGCCCGGGTTCCAGTCACCGGCCGAGTGATCGGCGCCGACCATCGTGACCCGCAGGCCCGCGGCCTCCACGGTGCCGCCCTTGTTCATGCCGATGGCGGCGTCCGCGCCGCCGGGCAACCGCCGAGCCAGCCACAGGCTCATCTCGTGGATGCATGGCCAGACGGGCCGCAGGCGACTGGCCAGCGCGACCGCCTCGCCCATGTGGTCGTCGTGGCCGTGGGTCACCAGGAGCAGGTCGCAGCGATCGACGGCGTCGGCGGACATCGGGCTCGTCGGGTTGCCGAACCAGGGGTCGATGAGGACGGTCTTCCCGCCAGCGGTCTGGATGCGGATGCAGCTGTGGCCGTACCAGGTGATCGTCGTACCGGCCGGGAGTCCCATGGCGCTACCTCCTGCTGTCGGTGTCGATGCTAGCGGCCCGCCTACACTGGCGCCGTGCCCGCCGTGCAGATCGCCCAGAACCTGGCCTTCATCAACTGGACCGTGCTGACCGGTCTCGCCATGGGCACGTACGCAGCCGTGATCCTGCTCCGACAGCGATCGAATGCGACCCGCGGCTACCTCGGATTCGCGACGGCATGCGCGGTGGCGTTCGGCCTGCTGGCGTGGCTGAGCGACGGCGCCCTGCCTTCGTCGCTGGGAGCGTCGCCGGTCGCGCTCGACATCACATGGGACGCACCGCGCCGGGCCGTTCTGCTGGCGTTCTGCGCGGTGGCCGCGCTGGCGCTGGTCGCTCGGCGCGTGCGTCCGGCCGTGGCAGGTTCCATGGAGCTGATCGCGGTGAGTCTCGGGGTCCTGACGCTCGCCTTCGGTGCGCTCGCCTGGGGTGGGGGATCGTTCGGCACGCTGGGGTTGCTCGTGGAGCTCGCGGTGCTCTCTGCAGCGACCGGCGGCGTCTTCGCGGCGATGATCCTGGGCCACTGGTATCTGGTGACCCCCAAGCTCCCCGTGGCGCCCCTGATCCTGCTTTCGCGCACGCTGCTCGGCGTCGTCGGCCTCCAGCTCGTGCTCTTCGTGGCCTGGGTCGGTTCGGGTGCCGGGCCCGCCGGTGGTGCGCCGTTCGGGGCACTCACCGGCGACCTGGCCCTGTTCGTCTGGCTGCGCCTGATCATCGGGCTCGTGTTCCCGTTGATCGTCTGCTGGGCGGCTCTCAAGACGGCCCAGACTCGCTCGATGGAGTCCGCGACCGGCCTCCTGTACATCAACGTCGGCACGATCGCGGCCGGGACGATCCTCGCGGCCGGGCTGTACTTCGGCTTCGGCCTGCTCGTCTGAGAGGAACGCCATGAAGGACGACCGCGACTGGATCCCGGATGCCACGGACCTCGACTGGATCGAGTCGAATGGCGCTTCGCCGCCCGCGGCCCTCCTCGCCATCGAGGACGCGGCCAAGCCGCTCGGGATCCCGATCGTCGATCGCCACAGCGGGCGAGTGCTGTCGGTGCTCGCGGGCGACCGGCGCCGGATCGTCGAGGTGGGGACGGCGTACGGCTACTCGACGCTGTGGATGGCCCTGGGCCAGCCGCCGGACGGCACGATCGTCACCATCGACCCCGACCGCGAGCGGACCGACCTCGCCCGTGGCTGGTGGCGCCAGGCGGGCGTCGCCGATGACCGGATCACGCTCGTCGCGGCCAAGGCGCTCGAGGCCTTCGCGCGGGCCGAGCCGGCGCTCGCCGGCCCGTTCGACATGGCCTTCATCGATGCGCTCAAGCCCGAATACGAGGCGTATTTGGACGCTCTGGTGGACGGGCGGCTGGCGCCGGGCGCGCTGGTCGTCGCCGACAACGCCCTGTGGAGCGGCCGCGTCTCGGGATCGCGTCCCAGGGAACCCGGCGACACGAACACGAACGCGCTTCGCCGGTTCTGCGAGCGGGTCCTTCGCGACGAGCGGTTCACGGCCACGATCCTGCCGGTCGGGGACGGGTTGCTCGTCGCGACGTGGCACGGTTAGGGCGGTGCGCATCCGGGTTCGCCTGTTCGCGATCCAGCGCGAGCTCGCCGGGACGCGCGAGGTAGGACTGGAGGTACCTGATGACGCCACGATCGCGGACGCCTGGGAGGCGCTCGTCGCCCGCCATCCGGCCCTCGCACCGGGCCGCGACTTCGTCCGGTTCGCACGCAACGGGACCTACGCGGACACGACGACGAGCCTCCAGGAGGACGACGAGGTGGCGATGATCCCGCCGGTCTCCGGCGGCGAGGCATACCCGGCGCGGGCACGCATCCTGGAGCTTCGCGCCACCCCGTTCGATGCCACGATCCTCGGGGAGCTGTGCGAGCGACTCGCCACCGCCGAGGACGGGGCCGCCGTGGGATTCCTCGGGCGGACCCGCGCGACCCCCGGCACGCCGGCACCCGGCCAGGAAGCGCAGGCCGCTCGCCACGCCGGCCGCGGGGTGGAGTCCCTCGAGTACGAGGCCCACGAATCGATGGCGCTGGCCGTCCTCGGCGAGATCGCAGACGAGATCGCCGCCCGTTTCGGCGTCGAGCGCCTGGCGATCGTCCACCGGACCGGCGCGGTCCCACTCGGCGAAACGTCGATCGCGGTCGTGGCGGTGGCGCCCCATCGCGACGCGGCATTCGGGGCCGCCCGCTACGCCATCGACGAAACGAAGGCGCGCGCGCCGATCTGGAAGGCCGAGCACTTCAGTGACGGCCATGTCTGGATCGGCGACCCGGCGCGAACAAGGTCGGAGGAAGGCACGTGAGGGTCTACATCAGTGTCGACATGGAAGGGGTCGCCGGGATCAGCCATCCCGCGCCGACGGGCTCCAAGGATCCCAAGTACCCCGCCGCGGTCGAGCTCATGGTCGCCGAGACGAACGCCGCGATCGAGGGCGCGCTGGCGGGCGGCGCCACGGAGATCCTCGTCAACGACAGCCACGGCGGGATGTTCAACCTGACGCCGGCCGATATCCATCGAGACGCGACCGTCCTCCAGGGCCAGAAAGCATGGTCGATGGTCGCCGGGGCGCAGCCTGGTCCCGACGGTGCGCGGAGCTTCGATGTCGCGCTCTTCGTGGGCTACCACGCGCGCGCCGGGCATCCGCGCGGGACGATCGCGCACACGTACTCCGGAGCGCCGGTCGAGTCGCGGCTCGACGGACGGCCGACGGGCGAGTACGGCCTCAACGCGCTGGCGCTGGGAGCGTGGGGGATCCCGGTCGGTCTCGTGACCGGCGACGACACGTTGGCCGAGGAGGTGCCCGACTGGCTGCCGTGGACGGAGCGGGTCGTCGTGAAGACCGCGGACGGCGGGCATTCGGCCGCATCGGTCCATCCATCCGTGGCGGGCGAGCGCATCCGGAACGGGGCCGAGCAGGCCGTGCGCCGCGCGGGTGCCGGCGAGATGAAGACCCTGATCGTCGGGCCGCCGGTCGTCGTCGAGATCGATTTCGACCGCGGCGTGCTCGCCGATCACGCGGCGATCGTGCCCGGGGCGGAGCGGGTCGGCGATCGGACCGTCCGCTTCAGCTCGCAAGATCCACTCGTGGCGTTCCGCGCCTTCCTCGCGATGAACCGGCTCGCCGTGGCCGTCGGTGGCTGACCCGGCGCCCCTATCCTTGGCGCCATGAGTCCAAGGAGGACCAGGTCCGATGCGTTCGCCACGATCGACCGCCTGACCGAGCGCGCGGAGACGCTGGCTGGGGCCTGGGGAGCGCGCGCTCGCGCCTCGACGACCCTGGGGCAGGAGCGCGCGCTGTTGCGCCTGTTCGGAGTGACGGGCCTCGACCGCTCGGGCCGGCCCCTGGCGGGTGCGGCGGTCGACCGCTGGCTCGCGAGCGCCCAGGACGGCCTGGGCGGCGGCGTCGCCCTGCCCTTCGCGATGGCGCTCCTCGAGTACGACCTGGAGCCGCAGCAGCTCGCGATGGACGTGGCATCGGGAGCCGTTGACCTCGCCCTCGAGGCGGAGCTCTTGCGGGAACCCGATCGTCGGGCGGTTGCCGAGGCGGAGGCGTCTCGCCTGGCCGGCGCGGCCATCGAGCGCATGGACAGCGACCGCGTCGCTCGCCGCGAGCTTCTTGACCTGCTCGGCGAGGCTCGTCGTCCGTGGCTCGGCACGACCGTCGCCGAGCCTGACCTCGATGAGGCGCTCGATGAGGTCGCCGATCTCGCCGCTGCGGGCTACGACCTGTTGCGCGTGGAGGTGCCGATCGGCCGCGAGCTCGCCGACCAGCTGCAGGATGCCGGCCTCGACGTGCCGGAGTGGCACCCGCACGACCGACCCGCGTTCATGAGCACGAACTCGGGCCGTGCCGGTGCGGCGGGCCCCGGCGGTGAGAACGATCCGCTGGACGCGTCCGAGCCGGCTCCGTCCGGCAGCCAGCGCGCCCTTGCCCGCCTCCGGCGCGTCGCCGACGGGGTCGCCGCCGAACGGCGCGGCTACGTTCGCCTGGCGACGGCCATCCCGCCCCTCGGCGTCCCGGAAGGCGCCGTGGTCGCCTCGTTCGAGCGCGTCGATCTCGTCGAGGCGGACCCGGTCGCGGAGATCGTCGCGGGCGGCGTGGACCCGGATCGCGCGCTCGCGGACCACGCGTTCGCACGGCGCCTGCACCGCAGGGCGGACACCCTCGTCTCGATCGGGCCGGGGCCGCTCGTCGTGGCGCCGGACCTCGCGTCGGGCGTGCCGTCCGATGTCGCGACCCGCTCGGGTCGAGCGCTCGCGCTCCAGCTCGTGGGGGTGGCGCTCGCACGGGCCGACGGGATCGCCCCGGAACGGATCGTCGTGGGCGCGTACCCGGCCTGGCTCGCGGACGAAGCCGCGGCGACGGCGCGTGTCCTGGCCGAAGTGATCATCCGACGGCGCGCCTTCCCGGATCAGCTGATGCGATTCGACGAGCCGGCGGACCATCGGGAGGAATCGCCCGCCGTCGCCGCCTGGCCGTTCCTGCTCTCCTCGGCGCTGGCCAGGGCGGGCACGATGTCCGTGGTCATGCGCCGGCCGCATACGGATCCACGGCGAGCCGTGGCCGAGGGGCGTGCGGCCGCGACGACAGCCGCGGAGGTCGCCGACGCCTCGACACCCGGCCCGTTGGGCGGCGCGGCCGAGGCGCATGCGTCCGGCATGCTGGCGGCAGCGATGGCCACGCTCGAGAGGCTATCGGACCTCGGCTGGCGGGCGGTCGTCGGCGAACCACCCCGCCGCGGCGATCACGGGGAGGGAGTCGTCGCGCGCGTCGCCATCGGCGGGGACGCGGTCACAGAGCGGACCGAAAGCTTCGATCCGCTCCGCAAGCTCGATCGCTTCGGCTAGGGGGTCGTCCCGGCGGAAGAGCCGGGGCGGCCCGGGTCAGATCGCGTCGGGGTCCCGCTCGAGGTCGCTCGGGGGTGCTGGGGAGGCCTCCGCCGAACGCGATGACGGTGGCGAGGCATCGGCCGTGCTGGCCGCCACCATCACCTTCTCCGTGGCGCTGCTCATGCTCTGGTACCAATCCTCGGTGACCCGTGCGGCGACCTCACGTCCGCCCAGGCCGAAGGCCAGCCCGAACGCCAGGGACAGGGCGGCCACGATGCCGATGAACAGGATGTTGATCAAGTCGGCGGCGATGCCGAGCTGGTTGATCGCGACGAGGACAGCGAACGCGACGATGGCGATCTCGGAGATGCGGCCGAGCAGGCGCGCATTCGAGAAGCCCATCTGGCCGGCGCCCACCTCGATCGCACCCCGGACGAACCGCGCGAGGAGCGGCGCGAGGAGCAGGATCACCGCCGCGACGAGCAGGTTCGGGATCCACAGCAGGACCTGGTTGAGCAGGAGGCTGACCTGCGGCATGCCGAGGACGTTCGCGGCTGCAACCAGGAAGATGAAGCGGATGATCCACTTCACGACCTCTGACGCGACGACGCTCGGCTGGAATGCGCTCGACCGGGTCCCGTAGACCTCGCCGCCGTGCTGGGCGAACAGCCGGTCGGCGCCGCCTCGCTCGAGGATCTCGCGGACGAGCCGGGCGAGGACGTTCGAGATGATCCAGCCGATGACGATGATCAGCAGCGCGCCGATCACCTGCGGTATCGCGTTCAGGAACGAGTTCAGGGCGTTCGTGAGCGACAGGAACAGGGCGTCGCCCCAGTCGGTGACTCCGGACATCGCGTCCTCCCTCGGGTTCGGGCACCGGCATAACGGCCGGTGCCGGTGAGCGTGCGCCGTCGCGGGCTGCATCCGTGGCGGCGGTGCTTCCGGTCACAGTAACAGGGCCGTTACGGCCCGGATGGGCGGCTGCGGCGTGCCAATGGGCATGGCCGGAACATCGCTCGGCGATGCGCATCAGCGTCGTTGTAAGTGCGCGCGCCTGGGGCGGCTGCCTGACCCTAGTCAGCCGCGGGGGCTGATGCCTCGAAGGTCCGGAACGCCCCAGTGCGCCGATCGACGACCCCGACCGACCGCGTCAGCGGGTCGAACGCGGTAGTTTCGAGCACGATGTGGTCGGCGGTGATCTCCACCACGTTCGTCGCCACGCCGGTGGCCGAGTACGTCTCGCTTGAACCGGCGAGGAGGTCCCGGACCTCGACGGCAACGAGCGCGCCGTCCTCGGCGATGGACGCCCAGGCCACGACCCCGGAGCCCGGCACGGCCACGGGGTCGCTCTCCGGCCCAGCCAGCTCGACCAGCCGGTCGCCGTCGAGGAGATACGCATCGCCGACCCGGCCCGTGACCGCGACGATCCGGCCGTCGTCCGTGACGACGAGCGGGGCGCCGATGTCCCGGAAGTCCGCCTGGGCGGGCCCGATGACCACGACCGGGCCACCCACCCATCCCGCCGCCACCGTCCGACCATCCGGCGAGATCGCAAATCCGAACGGCCCGACCTGCGGACCGTGATCGGACACAGGTACCTCGGCGATGACGGCAGGCGAGGCCCCGCCGAGGGGCACGCGCCAGATGGCACGCACCGGGCCCACGTCTCGCAGCGCGATGACTTCCCGGGCGCCGCTGTGGATGAATGCATTCACGCTGTCCAGCAGGAGCCGCGGCGGCTCGGTCTGTGACAGCACCCACAGCTCGCCTGTCGGCCCATCGCGGATGACCACGACGTCGTCGCCGACCAGTCGCGGGTCACGGAGCGAAATGGCGGCCTCGTCGAGATCGGCCAGGTAGCTGCGGATGTCGCCGCCCACGAGATCCGTGGTCCAGACGCCGAATCGCCCGGCCCCGTCCACCAGCCACACGAGGCGCGCCACCCCGGGGTCGATGGTGCCCGGTGATGCCGCGACGGGGTCGGTGGCCGAAGGGACGTCACCGTCGGGTTGACTCGTCAGCACGGGCCCGCCCGAGGGCGGTCCGGAGACGGGGCCGGTGGGCGCGACAGGAGCGCAGCCGCTTGCCAGCGCTGTGACGAACGCGACGGACGCGACGGTGAGGGGCAGGAACCGCGACCGGCGCGCTCGTGATGCGGGGTACCCCACCCGCCGAAGCGAACCTACGGCGTCGTGAAGCTGACCCACGCCCAGCCCACGGGCTCGGTCGCGACCGAGCAACCCCAGCGAACCGGGCTGACGACGGCCGTGTAGATGCCCGGGCCGAGGGCCGCTCCCGTGAAATCGACCCACTCGACGTTGGAGGCGCTCCGCGTCGAAAGGCCGACCGTCGTCGAGCCCTTCCGGACCTTGAGGTTGAAATCGGCGTAGCGCTGCGAGAACGTCGAGCCGGAGCGCGGGTTGGCGTCGCCGGTGTGCGCCATCCAGTCGATCACGAAGCGCACCTTGCGGGATGCGTATGGCACCCGGAAATGGATCGTCTGGGACGGCGCTGCCCTCCGGCAGTCGCCGTCGTCGATGCCCGTGAAGGTCATCCCGCCGTAGTTCCCCGTGTGGAGCGTCGTGTTCTTCTCCGCCACCCGGCTCGCCCACTTGGCGGATGCCGTCCCCAGTCCCTCGGCACTGACGCTTCGGTTGCCGCTCGGGCTGAGGGCATGGCGCGCGTGCGAGCCGGCCAGCAGGATCGCCTTCATCTGTTCGGGGTAGTTGAGCAGGGACGGGCGCTGGTCCAGCAGGGCGGCCGCGATCCCGGCCACCATCGGCGTCGACGCCGAGACCCCGCTGCCATTGTAGAAGTACGTGCTGATATTCTGGGCGGGCGCGACCATCTCGGGCTTGACCCGGTCGTTGACGTCGCCCGTGTGGCCGGGCGGATCCTCCCAGCAGTACGACGGCTCGGACTTGTTGGCGCGATACCACAGTCGCTTCGCGTCGTTGGTTGTCCCGCCGACGGCCAGGACGTTCCACGCCGACCCGGGGCTGCGGACACGCTCGTTGGAGCCCGGGCAATGGGAGTTCGTCTCCGAGTAGTTGTTCCCGCCGTTCCCGACGATCAGACGATGGTGGTCCCAGACGACGGCGTCGAAATAGGCGTTCGACGTCGAGAAGCGGCTGGAGTCGTTCTGGACGAGCGACATCGTCACGAGGTGTGCGCCACCCAGCAGGATCGCGCAGTCGACCGCCTTGAGGATGCGCGGATCGGCGGCGTCGGACGCGGGGTTGTAGTCGGCTGAGACGTCGACGAGCCGGGCGGCGTTGGCGATGCCCTTGTACGTCGAGCCACGTCCGACTGCGATCGCGGCCGCCCAGCTGACATGGCTGATGGCCGAGGCGTTGTTGTAGGAACCCCGCGAATGCGGGCAGGACTGGCCAGTCGAGCTCACCCGGTAGCTGTCGCGTCGCGTTCTCCCCAGGCCGGGCCGCGAATAGTCGACTCGCGTGTATTCGACGATGCCGACGATCACGCCGCCACCGGTGTATCCCTTGCTGTCCGTCCAGTTCGCCCCGACCGCGTTGTGGGCTGTGTTCATCGTTGGCTCCCAGCCAGATGGCGCACGGACCTGGCGGACGGACTTGTGGCCGGCGAGCGCATCGACCTGGCCGGCTGGGACCCGCGCGAAGACCATCGGCGCGAGGTCCAGCGACACGACGTCGCGCGCCCCGCGGCGCTGGGCGTCCGCGACGAACGGGCCTCGCTGCTTGGCCACGAGCTTGGCCTTCGCCCGGATGAGCTCCTGGCTGACGGCGGCAAGGACCTCGAGATCGTCTCCGACCGGGCGATCCCCGTCCCAGGCGACCTCGGGATGCGCGGCCTTCACGGTGCGGACCGCCGGTGCGTAGTCCACTGGCGCGAGGACGTAGGCCAGGAGCGGGGAGGCTCCGGATCGCTTCGCCTGGTCGATGCGAGCGCGCGCCGGTGGTGTCACCTTGGGCTCGAGCCCGATGGCCCGCTCGACCTTCGCCTGGTAGGCGGTGGCGTCGAGCGTCTCGCCGGACGCGAGGTCCACGGCGACGAAGGCCTGCTCGTCACCGGCCCCTCGGAACAGCCCGGTCCAGTACCGTCGCCCGCCGACGGACGTCTCTGGCTCCTCGTAGACGAGGGGCTGCACCTCCGCCGCTTTGCGTCCGAGGACCTCCGCTGCTCGGGCCCGGCCCAGGTTCGCCGCATCGCGTTTTCGAAGTTCGCCGGGGTCCGCCCCGAGGGCGAGTGAGCCCGACGAGAGGCTCAGGACGGCGGCCATCGAGAACGTCAGCAGGCGGCGCAAGGGCAGCTCCTGGTCGTTTCGCGACACCCGCTGGGGCACGGGAGCCTTTCTACCTTAGCCCACACCCGCGCCCAGACGCATCTTCCGGATCGCCGCGACAGCGGTCGGATCGTCCAGCGCCGAGAGGTCGCCCGGGTCCTCGCCGAGCCACGCCGCCCGGATCACCCGGCGCATGACCTTGCCCGAACGGGTCTTGGGCAGGGCCCCGACGACGGCCACGACCTCCGGCTTGAGCGGCTTGCCGAGCTCGCCCGCGATGGTCGCGGCGATGGCTGCCCGGAGCCCGTCCTCGTCCGTCTCGCCCGGCCGGAGGACGCAGACGACCACGATCGCCTCCCCCTTGATCTCGTGTGGGACGCCGATGGCCGCCGCCTCGAGGACCGACGGATGGGAGACGGCCGCGCTCTCGACTTCGGCCGGGCCGACGCGCTTGCCGGCGACCTTGAGCGTGTCGTCGGAGCGGCCGTGGATGTACCAGAACCCATCGGCTTCGACCGAGGCCCAGTCGCCGTGCGCCCAGATCCCCGGCCAGCGCGACCAGTACGCCTCCTCGTAGCGGGCTCGGTCGTTCCAGAATCCGCGGGTCATGCCCGGCAAGGGTGCGCGGATCACGAGCTCGCCGACGGCACCTCGCACGGGTGCGCCGGTGTCATCCACGACATCGGCCGCGGTCCCGATGCACGGCCCGGAGAAGCTGGCGGGCTTGATCGGGCCGATGACGTTCCCGCCGACGATGCCACCCGACACCTCCGTCCCGCCGGAGTAGTTGACGATCGGGCAGCGACCCTCGCCGACCTCGCGGAAGTACCACCACCACGGCTCGGGGTTCCACGGCTCGCCTGTCGAGCCGAGCACCCGGAGCGAGGAACGGTCGTGGCCGCGCACTGGGTCCTCGCCATGGGCCATGAGCGCGCGGATGACCGTCGGCGACAGCCCGAGGTGGGTGACGCGGTGACGCGCGACGATGTCCCACAGCCGATCGGGTCCGGGGTAGTCCGGCGCCCCTTCGTAGATCACGAGCCGAGCGCCGAGGAGCAGCGCCCCGGCGATCGCCCACGGTCCCATCATCCAGCCGAGGTCCGTGAACCAGAACAGCGTGTCCCGATCGGTCAGGTCGAAGGTGTGCGCGAGATCCTGGGCGGCCTTGATCGGGAAGCCTCCGTGCACGTGGACGGCGCCCTTGGGCCGGCCGGTCGTGCCGGACGTGTAGATGATCATGTAGGGCGTTTCCGGGTCCCGACCGACGAGTCCGAGGCGGTCCGGAAGGTCGTCCAGCGCGGACGGCATGCCCCACCATTCGTCCCGCCCCGCGGTCCATGGCACGTCAAGGGCCTCGCCCGCCCGCGGGACGACGATGACCCGCCGGACCGCTGGCGCCGCGGCCACCGCCGCGTCGGCGACGGACTTGAGATCGACCCACGCGCCGCGCCGCAGGAACCCGTCCGCAGTGATCAGAAGCGTCGCGCCGCAATCGACCAGCCGCGCGGCGATGGCCGGAGCCGCATAGCCCGAGAAGATCGGGGTGAAGATCGCCCCGAGGCGCGAGACTGCGAGGACCGCCACGACGGTCTCGGGCAGCATCGGGAGGAGGACGCCGACCCGGTCGCCCTCGCCGACGCCGAGCTCGGTGAGCCGACTTACCGCGGCGGCGACGTCGGCGGCGAGCTGGGCATTCGTGAGCTCACGAACCGTGCCGTCCTCGCCCTCCCACGTGATCGCCACCCCCTCCGGATCGTGCGCCGCGCGCGGTCCCGTCGCCGCCCACGCCCAGTCGAACGACCCGCCGACCCACCAGCGAGCCCAGGCGGGGCCATCGGCCACGTCGAGGACGGCGGATGGATGGCGCGCCCAGGCGACGCCGATGTCGTCAGCGGCCGCGCCCCAGAACCAGGCTGGATCGGCCACCGCGCGTGCCTGGAGCGCGTCGAGGGAGGGCTCACCGGTCGCGCGCAGGAATCGGACCAGGCGAGAAGCCTGGGCGGCGGCGGGATCGGGCCGCCACGCGACGCCGTCGCCGTCGCGCCCGAAGATCGGCCATGCACCGTCGCCCCTGGAAGTCGACCTCACGATCGAGAAGTCT
>CAZFXH010000241.1:0-7530 GCA_964522905.1 uncultured Anaerolineaceae bacterium | reverse complement strand
CCTCGTGCGAAGCCCGAAACGCAACCGACGATCCCGCACGAATCTCGCACGTGGTCACGCGGACCCTCCGCGGTTCCCGCGTCCTTGACACTCCGCGCGATGCACCCATATCCTCGGCCGCATCCGTTGCCGGGGGGCTCGGATCGGTCCGTGGCGTCGGAGGAATGCGCGGACCAGCGGCTCGCGTCCCCGCGAGGACGCCCCATCCGGAGCCCAGGAGTGCGAACGAACGTGCCCGTCGATGTCAGGCTCCTGGACGTGGTGAAGCGCTTCGGCGACGTCGCGGCCGTGGATCACATCAACCTCGAGATCGAGGACGGGGAGTTCTTCAGCCTGCTCGGACCGTCGGGCTGCGGCAAGACCACGACTTTGCGGATGATCGGCGGCTTCGAGGAGCCCACCTCCGGACTGATCGAACTGCAGGGCGAAGACGTGACCTGGTTGCCGCCCTTCAAACGCAACGTGAACACGGTCTTCCAGAACTACGCCCTGTTCCCGCACCTGACGATCTACGACAACGTCGCCTTCGGGCTGCGTCGCAAGGGCGTCAAGGACGGTGAGGTCAAGAAGCGCGTCACGGAGATGCTCGCGCTCGTCGAGCTGCCGGGCTTCGAGCGCCGCAAGCCGACCCAGATCTCGGGCGGCCAGGCACAGCGCGTCGCCCTCGCCCGCGCGCTCATCAACAAGCCCGCCGTGCTTCTCCTCGATGAGCCCCTCGGCGCGCTCGACCTCAAGCTCCGCAAGCAGATGCAGGTCGAGCTCAAGCGCATCCAGCAGGAAGTCGGGATCACGTTCATCTACGTGACCCACGACCAGGAAGAGGCCATGACGATGTCCGATCGCATCGCAGTCATGAACCAGGGCCACCTCGAGCAGCTCGACGACCCCGAGAGCCTGTACGAACGCCCGTCGACCAGGTTCGTCGCGGGCTTCCTGGGTATCAGCAACCTGCTCCCGGGTGCGGTCGAAGGCACCGACGAACGCTACGCGACGATCCGCATGGCCGACGCCACGAGCGTCCGCGCTCCGAGCGCCCTCGTGGGCTCCCACGCTGCCGTCAGTGTCGGCGTCCGGCCCGAGAAGATCCGCCTGCGCGAACCCGCGGACGAGACGCCCGACGGCCACAACCGAATGCCGGGCGTCATTCGTGACGCGTCCTACCTGGGGGTCAGCACGCAGTACCAGGTCGAGGCGCGCGGCGGGGCCCGTTTGACCGTCTATGAGCAGAACGTCGAGCGGGCCACCCGCGCCGAATTGTGGGCCCCAGGCGAAGAGGTCCTGCTGACGTGGTCACCCGATCACAGTTTCGTCGTCGTGGACCAACCCGCGACGGCCGCCAACATCCCGGCATGAGCTCCGGACCCCCCGAATGAGGAGCAGCACCCGATGACGACCGAGCGCGACCCCGCTACCGCCGATCTGACGCGACGACGTTTCCTCCAGGGCGCCACGCTGACCGGTGCGGCCGCCTTCCTTGCCGCCTGCGGCCCAAGCGGGGGATCCGGGGCACCCGCGTCGGTCGCACCGACGACCGGGTCAGGCGCCTCCGGCAGCCCGGCGCCCGTCCCCAGCGAGGCGGCGACCCCGACCGGGCCGCTCCACTTCGCGAACTGGGACGCCTACATCGACGTCGAGGAAGACGGCGTGACCTCGCCCACCCTCGTGGACTTCCAGACGGAGTACGACGTCGAGGTCGACTACGCGAACGCCCAGATCGAGGACAACGAGGGGTTCATGGCCACGATCCGGCCGCAGCTCGAGGCGGGTGTCTCCACCGGCTGGGACATCATCGTCCTTACCGACTGGATGGCGGCCAAGGTCGTCGAGGCCGGCTGGGCCGAGGAGATCAACGCGGCGAGTGTTCCGACCGCCCTCGCCAACGTCCGCGACGAGCTCAAGGGGCTGCCGTGGGATCCCGACATGAAGTTCCACTTCCCGTGGCAGTCGGGCGGGACCGGCATCGGGTACAACAGCAAGTCCGTGCCTCGTGAGCTGACGAAGGTCGCCGACCTGTTCGATCCTGCGCTGTCCGGCAAGGTGACGCTTCTCACCGAGGTGCGCGACACCCTGGCGCTCGTCCACCTCGCGCTCCAGGCGCAGGGCAAGGCTTCCACCAACCCGGCGGAATCCATGACCGTCGAGGACGTCCAGGTGGTCTACGACTACCTCAAGCCGTTCGTCGACAACAGCCACATCCGGGCGTTCTACGGCAACGAGTATCTGACCGACTTCGGCAGCGGCGACACGTGGGCGGCGATCGTGTGGTCGGGTGATCTCGCCTCGTCGGCCGGGCCGGACGACGTGTTCGTCTACCCCGAGGAAGGATCGATGATCTGGACCGACAACATGCTCATCCCCAAGGGCGCCGAGAACAAGTACACGGCCGAGCTCATGATCGACTGGGTGTACGACGTCGATCGCGCGGCGCGACTAGCCAACTGGATCTACTACATCAGCCCGGTGAAGGGCGTTGCCGACGCCATCACGAAGCTCGATCCGGAAGCCGGCAGTAACCCCCTTCTCTTCCAGCCGCCCGAGGTGATCGCGAAGCAGCACCCGCTCCCGAACTGGAACGAGGCGGACGAGGCGAAGGTCAACGAGCTCTTCGCCGACCTGACCGGCGTCTAGCGCAGGCCCGGGGAGCCAGTCGGTGCGCAGGGGTTCGGGTTGACCCGCCGCCGCTGGCTCCTGCCGTACCTGCTGATGGCGCCAGGCCTGCTGTGGCTTGCCGTCTTCTTCGTGCTGCCCAATCTCCAGATGGTCCTGATGTCGCTCTCGACGGGGAGCATCGGCCAGGGGTGGACGTTCGCCTGGGACTTCGACAACTACCTGGGGGCGTTCGGGCGCTTTCCCGATAACTTCCGGAACTCCCTCGTGTACGGCGGTATGGCGACGCTCCTGTGCTTCCTGATCGGCTATCCCCTGGCGTACGGGATCGCCTTCCGCGGCGGTCGGTACAAGACGCTGTTGCTCTTCCTCGTCATCGCGCCGTTCTTCACGAGCTTCCTGATCCGGACCATCTCGTGGCGGATCCTGCTGGGGGACCAGGGGCCGTTCCTGGCGGTCGTCCGGGACACGCTCGGGTTCGTCCCGGACAACTTCAGCGTCATCGGCACGCCCCTGGCGGTCGTCTCGGGGCTGACGTACCAGTTCCTGCCGTTCATGGTCCTCCCGCTGTACGTCGCGCTCGAGAAGATCGACCGACGCCTGATCGAAGCCGCACGTGACCTGTACGCGGGGCCGTGGCGGCGGGGCGGCGCCATCGCCGGCTCGGTCGCCGGTGGCGTCCTCGTGGCCCTGGTGCTCGGCGGCCTCGGCTACGCCGCGTTCGAAGGCGGCGGGGTCGTCGGGTTCGCAGCGGCCATCGCCGCCGGCGCGGTGGTCGGTGGCCTGATCGGGGCCTTCCTGATCTCGGAATCGTTCGTCCGGGTCACGTGGCCACTCAGCCTCCCGGGCCTGTTCGCGGGCTCGATCCTCGTGTTCATCCCGGCGATCGGCGACTTCGTGAACGTCGAGCTGCTGGGCAACCCGAAGACGCAGATGATCGGGAACGTCATCCAGAACCGGTTCCTCCAACAGAATGACTACCCGACCGCGGCGGCCCTCTCGTTCATCCTGATGGCCGGAATCCTCATCGCGATCCTCATCTACGCCCGCGTCCTCGGCACGGAAGAGCTGACCGGAGGCCGCGGGTGAGCGCCGCACCCGACGTCGCACAGGGTCGTGCCGTAGCCGCGCGTCGCACGTCGGGCCAGGGCGGCGGGATCCTCCGCGTGCTGGAACGCTGGGGCGTCCCGCTCTTCACGGCCGCCGCGATCTTCTACCTGCTCGTCCCGATCCTCGTGATGATCGCGTTCTCGTTCAACGACCCGCCCGGGCGCTTCAACTTCGTGTGGGGCGAGTTCTCCCTGGCAGCGTGGGGGAACCCGTTCGGGCGCCCACGGCTGGGTGACGCACTGACGACGAGCCTCATCGTCGCCTTCATCTCGACGATCGTGGCCACGGCGCTCGGCACGCTCATCGGCCTGTCGCTGACCCGCTACCAGTTCCGCGGGCGGTCGGCGACGAACCTCTTCGTGTTCATCCCGATGGCCACGCCCGAGATCGTCCTGGGCGCGAGCCTGCTGACGATGTTTGTCGGTACGGCCACGGAACCCTGGCGCTCCCTGACCGGTGGCGCGTTCTTCCCGCTCGGCCTCCAGACGATCCTCATCGCCCACATCATGTTCAACATCAGCTACGTGGTCGTGACCGTGCGCGCCCGGATGCAGGGGTTTCCCCGTCACCTCGAGGAGGCGGCCATGGATCTCGGGGCGAACGAGTGGACGACCTTCTGGAAGGTGACGTTCCCCCTGATCCTGCCGGGCATCCTGGCCGCCGCCCTGCTCGCGTTCTCCCTGTCGATCGACGACTTCATCATCACGCAGTTCACGGCCGGGACGGAGCAGACGTTCCCCGTCTGGGTCTGGGCGAGCATCCGGAACAACCTGCCGCCGCAGATCCACGTCATCGGCACGATGGTCTTCGTGGCCGCCGTCGGGCTCGTTGCGCTGAACACGATCCTTGCCGGCCGACGGGAGGCGCGGGATCGCCGGATCGCGCTGGACGAGGCCCGGCGTGCGACGGAGGCGCGGCTGATCGTTCCGGACTGACCGGTTCCGTGTCGCCCCGCCGGCGGTGTCCAGTCGATCGAGCGGCCGCGCCCAGCCCGCCACGCCGTGTGGCGGTCGACGTCGATGCCTCGTCAGTCCGAGGTCGGCACCGGCGACTCGGCCGCCGAACGCATTCGCTCGAGGATGGTGTCGTGCAACCGTCCGTTCGAGGCCAGGAACGTTCCCGAATCGATCGCCCGCCGCCCCGCGAAGTCGGTCGCTCGACCGCCGGCCTCCTCGATGAGGACCGTCGGCGCGGCGGCGTCCCACGACGAGAGCCCGACCTCGACCATCCCCTCCGCAGCGCCCTCGGCGAGGAGCGCGTAGCCCCAGAAGTCGCCGAAGCCGCGTTCCCGCCAGACGGCGCGGAGCAGGTCGTCGAATCCCGGTGCCAGGCCGGATGCGACGATGTCCCGTCTCGAGCCATAAAGGATCTGCGCGTCGGCGAGGTCAGCCACGCTCGACACGGCGATCCGGCGCGGAACCTCGCCACGGTTGCGTGCCCACGCCCCGCCGCCACGGTGCGCCCACCAGCGCTCGTCGAGCGCCGGTGCCGAGATGACTCCCGCCTGTAGCTCCCCATCCCGCTCCACGGCGAGGAGCGTCCCGAACAGCGGGACTCCGCGGATGTAGTTGTGGGTCCCGTCGATCGGGTCGATGTACCAGCGCACCGACGCATCGCCGGCTTCGGTGCCGTACTCCTCGCCGACGAGCCCATGGTCGGGGAAGGCGTCGGCCAGGCGCTCGCGGATGCGCGTCTCGATCGCGGTGTCCGCCTGGGTCACGAATGTGCGGTCGGGCTTGGAGGTGATCTGCAGGTCCCGCCGGAAGTGCCGCCGGGCAGTCTCGTCGGCCTCGTCGCAGGCCGCGACGGCGACCTCGAGCCAGCCACGCAGCTCGGCGTCCGTGCCGCGCCGGAGCGAGGCGGACCACGCCGGGCCATGGCTCGGGTCGTCGGAGGTGACGGGGTCGTGGGTCATGGGCGGATCCTCTCGTTGGTCGGGTCGTAGAGCGGCTCGCGGACGACCTCGAAGGCGACCCACTCGCCGAAGAGCTCGATCTCTCCGCGCGTGCCGATCCCCCGGTCGGGCGGCAGGTAGGCATAGGCGATCGACCGCTCGACCGTGAAGCCGTACCCCCCGCTCGTCACGCGCCCCACGACCTCGCCTTCCACGCGGACCGGTTCGTTGCCGAGGCACACGGCGAGTGGGTCGTCGAGGACGAGGCAGCGGAGGCGCTTGCGCAGGTCCTTGGCTCGGGCCGCGGCCAGCGCATCGTGGGCCATGGCCGGGACCGATTTGTCGAGCGCGATGGCGAACCCGAGCCCGGCCTCGAACGACGTCTCGTCCGGCGTGATGTCGGACGACCAGACCCGGTAGCCCTTCTCGAGACGGAGCGCGTCGATGGCTCGATAGCCACCGGCAACCAGGCCGTGCTCGCGACCCGCCTCCCAAAGCGTGGCCCACAGCGACCGGCCGTACTCGCTGGGCGCGTAGAGCTCCCACCCGAGCTCGCCGACGTATGTGACGCGCAGGGCGAGGAGCGGCACCGAGCCGACCGTCATCTCGCGCGCGGTGAGGTACGGGAAGCCGGAATCCGAGACGTCGTCGCGCGTGACGGCCGACAGGATGTCGCGCGCTCGCGGGCCCCACAATCCGAAGCACACCCGCGACGACGTGATGTCGCGGACCTCCACCGAATCATCGTCGGGCAGGTGACCGCGCAACCACGCGGCGTCGTGATTGCCGTAGGCCGTGCCGGTGACGAGCAGGTAGCGCTCGGGACCGAGGCGCGTCACGGTCAGGTCGGCCTGGATCCCGCCCCGCCGATCGAGCAGCTGGGTGTAGACGATCGAGCCGACCGGACGGTCGATGTCGTTTCCGGCGACGACCTGGAGGAAGGCGCAGGCGCCCGGGCCGACGACCTCCAGCTTGGCGAAAGACGTCTCGTCGAACAGCGCGGCCGCCTGGCGGGTCGCCATCGCCTCAGCAGCGATCGCGGGCGACCAGTGGCGCCCGGCCCAGCCCCGAGGCCGGAGACGCTCGAGCGCCGCTCGCCCACCGAAACGCGGGTCGTCGGCGTTGGGTTCGAACCAGTTCGGACGCTCCCAGCCGGACTTTTCGCCGAAGACGGCACCGAGACCCTCGACCACGTCGTACGTGGGCGACATGCGCAGCGGCCGCCCGGCCTGGCGCTCCTCGTTCGGGTAGTGGATGTCGTAGTAGGTGGCGTAGTTCTCGATCGAGCGCGCCAGGGTGTACGCCTGCGAGCGGTAGGCCGGGCCGAACCGCCGGATGTCCATCTTCCACAGGTCGAGCTCGGGCTCGCCCTCGACGATCCAGGTCGCCATCTGACGCCCGACGCCACCCGCGCCCGCGATCCCATGCGCGGAGAACCCGGCTGCGACCCAGAACCCGCGTACGTCGGACTCGCCCAGGATGAACTCATTGTCCGGCGTGAACGCCTCGGGGCCGTTGATCACCCGGCTGACCCTCGCCTCCGCCATCGCGGGAACCCGGCGGATCGCGCCTTCCATGATCGGTTCGAAGCGGGCCACGTCGGGGGCCAGCAGCTTGCCGTTGAAGTCGGCCGGGATGCCCTCGAGCCCCCACGGGGCCGGATCGCGCTCGTAGCCACCCATGCACAGGCCGCCGACCTCCTCGCGGTAATAGACGAGGTTGTCCGGGTCGCGGAGCTGGGGCAGGCCGGGATGGACGCCCTCGACAGCCTCCGTGATGAGGTACTGGTGCGCCATCGGGATCAGCGGCACGGTCACCCCGACCATCCGCCCGATCTCCGGCGCGAACATGCCGGCGGCATTGACGACGACCTCGGCCGCGATCTCCTCGCGCTCGCCACGATGCTCGACCGTCACGCC